>WQXF01000022.1 GCA_009784985.1 Clostridia bacterium
AGGAAGAGACTTCCGTCACCACCACGTCTTCCGGGTGAGTTTGACCAGCCAGCGCGGTAAGGGGATACCCGATGTTGCCAGCCAGCCAAGTGAGCATACCGGCGTTCTTGCAGATCTCGGCCATCAGGCTGGCGGTGGTGGTTTTGCCATTGGTGCCGGTGATGGCCACATAACGGCCCGGCACAAACAAAAAACCCAGCTCCAGCTCACCAATCACCGGAATGTTCCGTTTTTGCGCTTCCCACACAAAGGGGCTGCCGATGGGCACGCCGGGGCTGATGACGATCGTGTCGCAATCATTCAGAAGATTCAATGCAGATTTGCCCAGCCGCCACTGGCAGGGCAGGCCGCGCAGATCATTCAACGCTTCGCCCAGCTGTTCGGCGCTTTTGCTGTCGTTAATGATTGGAATTGCCCCGGCATTGGCCAGCAGTTTTGCTGCCGCTACGCCGCTACGGGCCATGCCCACGATCAATACGCGTTTGTTTTTCCATGCCTGTGTGTCCATGGGTTACCACCTCCTTTGCGGAATCCCTCCACCGCTCACGCGGTCCCCCTCCCTTTAACAAGGGAGGTGGGGGCTGTATGTAGAAAACCGGGCGTTCTTGCTTTACCCCCCTTGTTAAAGGGGGGAGGGCCACCGCAGTGGCGGGGGGATTCCTCACCCCGACACCCCCAACAAACTCAGCAAACAAAGCAATACCGTCACAATGGTGTACATGGCCACAATCTTGCTCTCCGGCACGCCCAACAGCTCAAAATGATGATGCAGCGGCGACGACTTAAAGATGCGCTTGCCATGGGTGCGCTTAAAGTACAAACGCTGCAAAATCACTGACAGGGATGAAATCAGCATGCAGAAACAAATCAGTACCAACAAAAGGGGCAAGCGGAGCATCAACGCCACCGCCACCATGGCGCCGCCAATAAACATGGAGCCCGTATCCCCCATGATCATATGGGCCGGATAGGTGTTAAATCTCAAAAAACCCATGCATGCACCGGCCATGGCGCAACAGAGCACCGCCACATTCAGCAGATTGCCTTGGGCCTCGCCCTGGGCCGCGTTGGCGGCAAACAGCGCCAGCAATCCAAATGTGGCAAAATCCACCAACGACACCGAGCCCAGCAGACCGTCCAAGCCATCCAGCAGGTTGGCGCTGTTGGCAGTGGCCACAATCACAAAGGCCGCCGCCGGGATATAAAACCAACCCAGATTCCACTCCACGTTAAGGAAGGGCACAATGATGCTGGAACCGATGTGGGGATGAGCAAAACAATAGTAGGCAAAGGCCAGCCCTAAGGCGATTTGGAACACCAGCTTTTGTTTTTCCGAAAGACCCTTGTTGTTTTTGCGGCGGATCTTGGTCATATCGTCGGCAAAGCCGACACACAGATTGCCCACCGAAAGCAGTATGGCCGCCAACATCATGTCGGTTTGGATGCGCCAGCCACCCTGGTGCATGGCCGCGGCCACCGCCACACCCACGATGCAGATCATCCAGCCGCCCATGGTGGGCGTCCCCTGCTTTTTTTGATGGGTTTTTGGCGCCAGCTCATACACATTTTGCCCAAATTTAAGTCTGCGCAGCACCGGCAGCAGGATAGGCCCCACCGCCAAAGACGCCACAAACGCAATGAGTACCGCCCAAATCATCCTTTGCACAGGCTTCCCTCTTCTCGCAATTAGTTGGCGGCCAACAACTCCGCCACAACCACCTTTTCGTCAAACGGATACTTGACGCCCTGTATCTCCTGATATGTCTCATGACCCTTGCCCGCCAGCACAATCACATCGCCAACCCGGGCGATTTGTGTGGCGTATTGGATCGCGTCCCGCCGGTTCTCGATCACCACATAAGGCCCCTCGGTCTCCCGGATGCCCTCCTCCATGGAGGCCAATATGGCATAAGGATCCTCACGCCGGGGATTGTCGCTGGTTAGGATGCAAAAATCCGCCAACTGGCCGCCCACACGGCCCATCAAGGGGCGCTTGGCCTGATCCCGGTCGCCGCCGCAGCCAAACAGGGCGATCAGGCGGCCCTTGGTAAACTCCCGCACCGTGCGCAGGATATTTTCCAACGCATCGGGCGAGTGGGAGTAGTCCAGAATCATGCGGTAGGGCGTGTGGGTGTCCAGCATCTCCACCCGGCCCGGTACGGAAGCTACGGCTTCCAGGCCCCGCTTTACGCATTCCATGTCAATGCCCAATATCAGCGCCACCGATGCGGCGGCCAGGGCATTGTATACGTTAAACTTACCGGTGAGCCGCAGGCTGACAGGTGTGACATGCATGCTGCGCAGGCTCATCACAAAAGAAACACCGTCTTCCGATATCTCGATATCACGGGCAAACAGATCACAATTCTCGCGGATGCCATAGATCACCGAGGGCACAGGTAAATCCTCCCGGATGCGGGCGGTGGTCTCCTCGTCGGCATTAAAAGAAGCGTTGTGTGTCTTATCCGGCGAAAAGAAGGAGCGTTTGGCTTGGAAGTAACTCTCCATATCACCAAAGAAATCTAAGTGATCTTGCGATAGATTGGTGTACACCGCCGCCTCAAACATCATGCCTTCTAACTTACGCAGGGCCAGCGCGTGGGCCGAAACCTCCATGGATACCACCTGTACACCGGCATCGGCCATGCGGCGGAGCACCCGCTGCATCTCGATGGGATCGGGGGTGGTGAGTTCGCTCTTAAGCGTCTCTTTGCCGATCATGTTGCCGGTGGTGCCGATGAGCCCACAGGAATAACCGGCCGCCTCGCAGATAGCCTTGATCAGGTAGGTGGCCGTGGTTTTGCCCTTGGTGCCGGTAACGCCCAGCAGCTTCATTTGCCTGGCCGGATGGCCATAAAAGGCAGCGGCGATCCGGGCCATGGCTGCCCGGCCATCCCGCACCAGCACCTGGGGAACCGCCAGCTCGGGCAGCAGCCGCTCCACCACCAGCGCCGCACAGCCGTTGCTTACGGCTTGCCCGGCATAGTCATGGGCATCGAACCTTTCACCGGCAAAACAAAAGAACAAGCCCTTTTTCACCAGCTTGCGGGAGTCCGCTGTCAATTCCCCGATCTCGGTGGCAGCATCCCCATGGCAGACAATCACTTCCGGCAGCTCCTGCATCAAAGTAGTAAGCGTCATTTGTTTTCCCTCCGACTCACACTAATTCGTACGAAATTCAACTTCCACCACGGTGTCCGGCGGGGCGAACTCCCCTGGCGCGGGTTTTTGCCGTGTCGCCAGGCCGGTGCCCTGGATGTACATCCCAAACCCCCTGGCCCGCAGCGTGCGGTTGGCTTCCACGATGGAGAGGCCGCGCACATCGGGCACGGAACGAAAATCTTCTACCGCGGGCGGTGGCGACCCGTTTACGTACAACATCACGATGGATCCGCCTGATATCGTAACCCCCGGCGGCGGCATCTGATCCAGCACCTCTTGTGCATCCCCATCTACCAGGCAACTTAGCCCAATCTCTCGCAGCGTACGTGCCGCCTCGTTTACCGTTTGGCCCCGCAGGTCGGGCACCCTTATATCGGGTTGGGGCGTAGCGCCGGGGGCTGGCATGGCGGCAATCCCCAAGTAGGCCAGGGTGTCTTCCATGATCATCTTAGCAAAGGGCGCGGCAGTGGTTCCGCCGTAATCGGGATACACTTGGGCTTCGTCTACGATCACCAGCACCGCAAAACGTGGGTTGTCGGCGGGAGCAAATCCTAGGAAGGAGCCGATGTGTACGTCGCGCACGATTTTCCCATCCCTGTACACCTGGGCAGTGCCGGTTTTGCCGCCGATGCGATACCCCAGCAGCGACGCGTTACGCCCGCCCCCCTCGGCCACCACACTCTCCAGCAACTCCCGCATCACCGCCGATGTTTCGGGTTTGATGGGCGTGGACACCACCCGTGGCTGGGTGCGTTCGAGCACCGTTCCATCCTGCGCAACAACTTCCTTTACGATGTAGGGCCGCATCAGCTTGCCGCCGTTTACCACCGAGCAGGCCGCCGTGAGCAATTGCAGGGGCGTTACCGCCACGCTTTGCCCAAACCCGATGCGGGCCAAATCCACATTCTTTACGTGCCGCTGGCCGATCAGCAGGCCGCCGCCCTCGCCGGGCAAATCGATGCCCGTGGGCACGCCCAGTCCAAAGGCCCGCAGGTATTGGTAAAACCGTTCGCTGCCCAGCCGAAGCCCCAACTCCACAAACACCGGGTTGCAGGAGTTTTGCAGCGCTTTTTGCATGCTCTCGGCTCCATGGGGGTTGCCCCAGCACCGGATGGTATCCCCGTCTACCTTGACCTTGCCCGAACAGTAAAACCCTTCTTTAGGATGGGTAAGGCCGGAATCAATGGCCGCGGCAGTCGTAAGTATCTTAAAGGTAGAGCCCGGCTCGTATACGTCGCTGATGCCTTGGATGCGCATCAGCGCTTGGAGGGCCGCCACATCGTTGCGGGGCGGGTCGTTGGGATCATAATCGGGCTTTACGCACAGGGCCAGTATCTCGCCGGTATGTACGTCCATCACGATGGCTTGTACGCTGCGGGCCTTGTTTACCTCGATGCACTGGCGCAGCGCTTTTTCTACAAAACTCTGTATGTTCCGGTCGATGGTGAGGCGCAAGTTGTCGCCGGGCACAGGTGGGATGTACTCACTCTCGCCGCCGGCCAGTTGCCTGGCCCTTGCATCCACCTCGCTTACAATTTTTCCAGGTTGTCCAGCTAAATATGCTTCAAAGAGCTGTTCGAGCCCGGATTGCCCTTGGCTATCTACATTGGTAAGTCCCAGCGCCTGGGTTAAAAAGGCTCCGTTGGGGTACCAGCGGCGGGTGTCCTCGTCGAAGTACAGGCCGTCCAGCACCTGGGCTTCTTTGTAGGGGGATTGGTTGCGCAGCATTCGTAGCTCGTCCACAATCTCGCGGGGTACCTGGCGTTTGATGATCACCGAAGCCTTGCTGGTATCCGATATTTTGGACAGCACCCCGTTTGGATCCACCCCCAGCAATGCGTGCATCGCGTGAGCCAATCCTTCCGGATTTTTAACTTGGAGCGGGTTGGCGCACACGATGTAGGCCGTGGTGCTTTCCACCAGCAATGTGCCGTTCCGGTCGTAGATGCCACCACGTTGGGCAGCGATGGTTCCGCTCCGTGTCCACTGCCGCACGCCGATTCTGGACAGGGATTCGGCTTGGATCACCTGCAAACTGAACAAACGGCCCACCAACACAAGAAAAAGGAGGCCAAAGCCGCCCAACAACCAAACCAGCCGTTTACGCACCACCATGTCGGGCGAGCTCAATTGGATTCCTCCTAGTCTTTGCACTTCGCTACTTGGAATCCCCCCGCCACTGCGGTGGGGGGATTCAGAACGGTATTTTTTGAAGCAACTGCGCCAGCATCGCAAAGAACCCTCCTTCAACTTGCCTCATTTGTACCACGCTGGGTGGCGCCTCGCCCATGGGCCTGGTGTTGGGCATATGAACCGGCTGGATATTGCCCGCCTGGATTCGAAGCAGGCCCAGTTGGCTCACTACATAATGGCGAATCTGCTCACCGTCGGTGTTGCTCATCAGCGATCTTTCCAAGACCTGGTTTTCGTCGCGCAGGGTTTTTACGCTGCTTTCCGCCTCGGCAATCATCCTTTGCACCCCACTGGACGCGGCGCTTTTGCCGATGGACACCACCGCCAGTATGGCGAACAGAAGCCCCAGGGACACCAGCATAATCGAGGCACTGATGCCACGCTGCCGCTCTTGCCTGCGCCTGGCCTGAGGCGGGCGGCCCACGATCCGCAACTCATATGCGGGCGGACGGCTCTCATCTTCGTAATAGCGTGGCGGAGCCAGGGCTGAGGTGCCGGAAACCGTGTATCCGCTTCCCCGCGGACGATAGGTCGTACCCGTCATAGCCTATTCCTCCCCCTCATGCACTAGAACGTTTGTAGAGTTGGTTCACTGTAGCGCTCTTCCATGTGTTGGGCCAATTCGTCGATGTTCATGCGGGTCTCTTGCTCGCTCTCGGCATGCTTCTGGGCATCCCATATCTCCAAAGTTTCGCCCATGCCTACAAACACCAGGTCTTTTGAGATGCCGATAAGGGAACGCAGCTTAGCGGGAAGCAGCACCCTGCCTTGGGCATCCACCGTGTTGCCGGGGAAGGCATTGCCATTAAAGAAGCGCTTAAACTCCATGCCCTTTTTATCGGTAACACTCACCCGGGCCATACGCGCCTTGAGCTTGAGCCATTCTTCTTGGGGGTACAAGGCGATAGCCGATGCCGAACCGTTGAGGGCAATGGCAAAATCCTCGCCCAAATCCAGACGAAAGTCTACGGGGATGATGACGCGGCCCTTTGCATCCAAGCTGTGCTCAAATGAACCCGCGAAGTCTGCCACGCCATCACCGCCTTTCGCTTGGTCTTCAGAATGGGATATTTCTCCCCTAAAAACCTCTTGCCTCCTTTATACACCACTTTGCTCCACTTTTCAAGAGTTTCGAAGCTGAAATTTCTCTAATAAATGCAAAGAAAATATTACGAAGTGAATGTTTCTCGTATATTTTTTGTTCATATACAAGTAATAAGAATATATGTTCTCTAATAATTCCATCTGAAAAACGCTGGAAATTCGCGGGTTTTGTGGATTTTTTGAATTCACAAAAAGCAACCACAACTTCTTGTGGTTGAAACAACTTTATGACACAATAAACTGTCTCCGAATGGTTAAATGATTATGAACTAAAATATAATATTTGATCGCAATAAGTGCATAAAAAAAGAACGGATACAAACCGTTCGTTGAACATTGCCCTACACGCGCTCTTTCTCCTCCAAATCGAGCAACCGAAACCCCAGCCCATCACAAGACACCTGATGGATGTACATCCCGCTCCCGCCCCACTTGCCGCAAAGCGCATTGCGCAACCCCGCACCATGCAGATGCCCGTACACCAATCTAACCGCACCGAACTCCTCGGCCAGCGACAGAAAGGACGGATCCGGCGGAAAATGCATCAATGCAGTGAGCGGCAACTCCGGCGCGATACGGCGCGCGGTTTCCAAAGACATCCGCATGCGCAATATCTCCCTGGCATAAATACGGGCATCATCGGGATTTTGCGGCTCCTCACCGAGACAAGTCCAGCCACGGGCGCCGCAAAATACCTGCCCATCCAACACCAGGGCATCGTTTTGCAAGGCATACATGCCCACAGGGAGCGCGGCCCGCACCCGGCCAATGGCGCTCCACCAATAATCATGATTTCCGCGAAGCAAGATTTTGCGGCCAGGCAGCACACCGATGGCCAACAAATCCGGCTCGGCCTCTTGCTGACGCATTGCCCAGGAGATATCGCCTGGTATCAACACTATGTCTTGTTCGGCGACCCGCCCGCGCCAATCCTGTGCGATGCGCTCAAAGTGCCGCTCCCACTGGGGACCAAACACGTCCATGGGTTTTGCATCGCCGCCAGGCAGATGCAGATCGCCGATGGCATAGATTTTCATCATGCGCTTTTATGTTTGCTCATTTTCATCCTCTTCATCGCTTTCCGCCTCTTCCTCTTCGATGGCCTCTTCCAGCGAGAGTTCGCGGGTGATCTCACCAAACTCCCTGGGCGGAATGTCGGCTTCCATATCCAGGGTGATTTCGTCCATATTGCTGGCGGCACCCAGGGCCATGGCCGCCTCTTCGGAAGGCGCGGCCCCTTCTCCCTGCATGGCGGTTTCGTTGCTCTTGCCTATTTCCTTTAGGCAAAACAAGCATAGATCCTTGCTTGGGTATACGGGATTCTCGCCGCAAACCGAGCAAATTTCGAGGTACTCGTCTTTGGCTTCTCCCTTGATTTCACGCTTGCAGACCGAGCAATACTGATCGCTCTCCTGCATGTAGTTCAGTTCGCAGCGCGGGCATTTAACAAATCCCATGCATATGCCTCCCCGGTTCTTTGGAACTATTTCTCATGGCAAAAGCATTCCAATTTCATTGCCAAGTTGTTGCAAGCATGTTACGATCTGGAGGCACTGGTGCCAGTAACAGGCTTACAACCAAATCACCAAACAAATCCCTACATGGATTCTTTATTATGAAGGAGTGATTCCCCCATGTCAACCAAAAGAACGATTGCCCTTTTGCTTTTGTGCTTTCTTACCGTAGGTTGGAGTGGCGGCGCGCTTGCGTCGAGGCTCAACATCACCTCGCAGTTTTACAATAAAAACCAATGGCCCAATCGCCAGTCCCCCGCTTGCCAAAGGTCGTCATGCTCCCGCTCCAAACAATGCGCAACCTGTTCCAAATCCACCCCCGCATCTACGCCAGCGCCCACTCCGGCGCCAACACAAAAGCCTACCCCGGCGCCCACTCCCAGGCCCACCAGAGCCCCGGCAACTGACGGACATTATACTATAGGTTCCGCCAGTGCGCAAGAGCTAGAAGCACTTAAATATATCAACGAAGACCGCGCCCGGCAAGGAGTACCCACACTGGTGATGGACAACAAGCTTGCCGCCCTGGCCCGCATGAAATCGCAGGATATGCTATCCAACAATTACTTTGCCCATACCTCCCCTACGCTGGGCAATGCCGCTACCATGTTGCGCAACAACGGCTACTCCTTTAACAGCGTGGGCGAAAACATATCGAAGCATTCCACTGTAATTAAATCCCACGCCGCTCTGATGAGCAGCGATGGTCACCGGCGCAACATACTCAACTCCAGCTGGCAAAAGGTAGGCATCGGCATCGTGTTGGATGGGAACGGCTCTGTGTACATGACCCAGCTGTTCGTTCGGTAACGCCATCCAAAAGCCGCCGTCACGAGCGGGGCAATCCCAGCAAACGGTTACCATAGCATGCTATCTCCCATCGTTTGCTGGATTGCTTCGCCGCTTTCTATATGTATGGTTTTCTTATGTATGGTATGCGCCGTTGCGCAGCGAGTGTAGCGCGGCGCGCCCCATGGTCATTGGATCAACGGCGGAACCCATTTCCGGCGAACCGCCGGCGTTTTCCCAGCCCAGTGGGATCGCGCGCTGTTCGGGCTGAACGTTGGGCCAATTGCGCCGCACAGCGCTTAGCGTACCGCCCCCCCTGGGCTTTTCTTTTGCGGATTCCATGGCTGGCAATGTAAGCGCTTCCGAAGGCAGGCGAGCGGGCCTGCTTAAATCATCTAACATAAATGGCACCCCTCCTCGCTGCATCTTATGAGGGGTTGTGTGATCGCGTGCAAACAGAAGCCGCCCATTTCGTGTGGGCGGCCTCGCGTGTTTTTTTGGATGCGTCAGCGAAGGGGACAGGTATACTGCCGGTAAATCCGATAGAGTTTCCCCCCGGTCTTTTCCATGCTTACGATGGACTGAATGTTGTGCTCGTCGATAGTTGATCCCTCGATCACCCGGATACCGGCGCGGCGGGCGTTCTCGAATGTACGGTAATACATCACACCGTTTACCGCTTTGTTTTGAAAATCCGGCACCACAAACTGCATCACCGCCCGCAACTGGTCGATCTTTTTGCGCCCGGTCAGCAATATCCAAATGCCCGCAGGCGTCAGGCGGCCATGCATCTTTTTAAAGAGCTGGTTGTAATCCGGCACCGAAAGGGCAAAGCCCACGGGCCGATCATCCGCATAGGCTAGGAAACCATACTGGTCGTCCAAGAAAAATTGCATTCTTTTAAACTCGCGGTAGATGTCCTCGGCGGTGGGGGGCAGCAGCTTCCAATGGGGCGGGAAGGCCTCGCTCACACAGCGGGCCACATCCTTGGCCTGGGCGCGGATGTCCCCCTTAAAATCCATCTGCTTAACATGGAACCCAAAGCGGTTTTGCGCCCGCTCCAAAAGGGCTTCGTACCGGTCGGCGTTAAATTCGTCCATGGCGGACTTGTAGGCGTAATGATCGCAATATTTCGTAAAGCCGTATTTCTCAAACAATTCCACCAGGTACGGGCGGTTGTAGGAGTTGTACAGGGTGGGCGGATCGTCGAACCCCTTTACCAGCATCCCCTTATGAAAATCATCAAAACTTGGCGGATTGGGGCCTACCATGGCATCCATGCCCTCGCTGCGCAAAAATTCCGCTGCGGCGTCCAGCACGGCCTTGGCGTACTCAAATTGATTGTAGCTCTCAAATAACGAGATATACCCTTCTTTTACTTGGGTGCGCTCCATTAGTTTATAATCGATACCAGCCAACACCCGGGCCACGGGGCGCTCCCCATCATAGGCCATAAAAAACTTGTGGACGCCGTTGTCAAACAGCCCGTTGCGTTTGCCCCGGAGCAATTGCTTTTGATCGGCCAATAACGGCGGCACCCAAAAGGGATCCCCCCGATAAATATCATAGGGCAGGCGGACAAAGGCGCTTATGTTCCTTCTGGTTGGCTTAAGCTCCACAACTTTGATCATGGTATTTTCCTCCTATATAGAACGGTATTATTATAGCATCCCTCCTTGGGTTTGGCAACGCATGGCTGTAACCACATGCCTTTTAGCGCTTCAAGAAAAAAAGTATGATCGTTGGAAGGATATAACCAAACAAAAGTGCAGGCCGCGCCCAGATCACGCTGCGAGTTACACCGAGTTGATCCTGGCGTAGCACGGTTTGCTTTTTGTATAAAGAGTAAAATGTCAGCCAAACCAGAAAAGCCATGCCTGTGAAAAATATCGACGTAAGAGCAACTCCCGGAATGCCTGTAAGCGCCCGGAAATATGCGCCCAGGTTCGGGCCTTGATACAAAAAGCCGAATAGCTCCGGCAAGATGCCATTGTTGACCATGTAGTTGTCGTTTATATTACGAACAAAGAAACAACCCCAAAAAATCCCGCCAACGGAAAGCACGATCTCTGCAAAGAAAAAAGTTTTTTTGTTTTGGATCGTCATTACCGCAAGCGCAAGGAATGGCGCCAGAATCACGAGCCATTGAGAATGCCACGACACAAAAGCAAAAAAGACGCTGTACATGGCAAGCGGAAAGTAAATCATATATTGCACGCGGTTCTTAGCAGTCGGCGTGATGTAATAACTGAACAGGCAAATTACCCCCCCCCCCACCAAAAAAAGGATAATCCCAGCATGGGCTGCCGGAATGGCGTTGGCAAAAACTCTTCTTGAAAATCCATATATCTCTTCCATCGCGTTTTGAGTTAGTCTATAGCCTGGATCGCGCCATGTATACAACAGCGTCGTAACAAGATAACCCGATCCACCCACGAGCAGATGCGTGATGATGCGGCCAATCCTTTTTTCGGCAAGCAGGATGAGCGGCACAAAGATTAGGAAAGGAAACATTTTGCAGCAGATTGCCATGGCCATAATTAGCGAAAAGCGGTAATACTTTTTATCCACATAGAAAAGCAGCGCCCAAACCGTAAAAACCGAGGAAAAAATATCATACTGATTGATTGTAAGCGCACTCCAAAGGAGAAGTGGCGAACTAAGGAAAAAGAAAACCGTCCATTTTGTATCCAAACCAATCTTACGGGCCAGCTTCGCGAGCAGCCTAGCTGTAATCAGAATACATAGCACGACCAACAGCTTGCCGTATTTGATAAAAACCAACATTGATGGTTCGATCTGAAAAACAGAAGACAAAAAGTAAAGCGGAATGGCCCAGACCGCAAAGATGAGATACACAACAATATTGTATATCGCTGCGTATTTTATGGTGGCGTTGCCATATCCCCCTGCCAGCGCTTTATCCATTGTCAATGTATAAAACTCAAGGGGCTTTCCCTGCAATATGGCCTCTAGCAAGTCTTTCCCGTGCTCCATTGTGATCCACATATCAAAACGAAAAGAAAAGAAAGAAAAACATATCACAGCAATCGTTCCGAGAAAAACCCAATCGATCCACCTTGGGCGTGTAACATCCGTAAATAGGGCATTGCATTTTTTGATCATCAGAAAACCACTCCTTCGTTATATGAATTAGATTTTTCCGTAGCGCTCGATTATCTCCAAACACATGCGGGCATTGTGATACGGGCATTTCCAGGCCGAGGCCTTGTTATCACGGGGATCTATGGACCGTCCGTCCTCCCCCGTGCTGGAAAACCATTCGCCAAATTCGTGATCCGCAATGTTATGATTTATATACGCAAAGGTTTTGAGCGCAGCATCCAAAAAACGCTGCTCGCCACCCAACTGCCATGCGTTTAAGAAGCCTACGACTGCTTCGGCCTGCACCCACCAACTGCGCTGTGTATCCCTATGGCCGAATTCGGGATCAAACTCATAGATCATGGAACCGTCGGAGGCGACTGATTCATCCAGGCATGCCGACGCCATCTGCAAAAAGACTGGTTTTGCTTTTTCCATGAGGGCCTCATCGCCCAACACCTCGATTGTCTCGGCCATCAGCCAACTGCCCTCGATGTCGTGGCCGTAGGATATGCAACGGCCCAGGGGCGTCCAATCCAGCTCAAAGTACATGTGATAATGGCCGGTGTCGTGATTTACGATGCTTGAGAGCATCACTTCGAGGTGCTCTCGCACTTTCTGCTCCAACCGCGGATTACGCCACACACGCAAAAGGGAGGTATACGCCTCGATCAGGTGCAGATGGGTGTTCATGCTTTTGGCGCATCCCTGCGCATCGTAGGTTTGAATGTGAGGCATAAAGTCGAATAACTCCCAGTTTCGTTGAAACGATTCTTTGTAGCCAAGATTGGCCGGATCAAAGGCATGGGTTTCCAGCAGCTCAAATATATGTATGGCTTCGCCAAGGGCTGCTTTGTGCCCAGTGGCACGATGATATTCCGATAGCGCGTAAATGGCAAAGGCTTGCCCGTACACCATTTTGAAATCTTCCTTGGGAGCACCCGAACTATCTAACGCAAAATACGCGCCGCCGTATTCCGGATCGATAAAGTATTCGATAAAATACGCGTAGGCGCGATTTGCCTCCTTAAGATATTGCTCGTCGCCTAGGATTCGATAGGCGGCGGCAAATGTCCACAGAATCCGCGCGTTAAGGATCAGGCACCGGTCTGCGGCCGGATCAGGCGTACCGTCGTAGCCCACTTCTCCGTAATATCCGCCGGATTGGTGATCAACGCTATACTTGAGCCAGAAGGGCAAAATGTTCCCCGTTAATTCACGCATTGCCATTTGGGCCAAACGTTTATCCATTACGATACACCTCACGCCGTTCATTATATCGGTTTTATATGGGGAAGACAATAAAAATCACGGAATCCCCCCGCCACTGCGGTGGCCCCCCCTTTGACAAGGGGGCCTGAGATTCTAGCGAGGTCTCCGTTCCCAACCCCTACCTCCCTTGTTAAAGGGAGGGGGACCGCCGCAGCGGTGGAGGGATTCCGTCAGCAGCTTTAGAGAATCGAATACAGTGCCGGAGAAAAATAAAACGAAGCTTGACAAATCCTTCAAACTGTATTATTGTATTATTGTGCTAATACAATCGATAAGGAGGAGGTATGAATGTCGTGGGAACTGGACGGTGAACGCCCGATTTATTCCCAGCTTTTGGAGCAGTTACAGCTGCGCATCATCGCCGGGACGTATCAGGCTGGCCAGCGCTTGCCGTCGGTACGTGATCTTGCGCAGGAAGCCGCGGTAAACGCCAACACCATGCAGCGCGCCCTAACCGAGCTGGAGCATGCGGGATTGGTACATGCCCAGCGCACAGCTGGCCGGTTCATTACCGAGGATCAAGGGAAAATCGCGGCTACCCGCACCACCTTTGCCCTGCGCCACGCAAACACCTATCTTTCGGGCATGCAAAAACTGGGTTATACACGGGAAGAATCCCTGACGCTTTTGCAAGAAGCCGACAAGTAAAAAAGGAGATGAAAACATGCCTCACATTCTCGAATGCAAAGGCCTGGTGAAGCGCTTCGGCAAAAAAGAAGCGCTGGCAGGCATCGATCTGGTTTTGGAGCCTGGCCGCATCGTGGGCCTGCTGGGCCCCAACGGCAGCGGAAAAACCACCTTAATCAAGCTGATCAACGGCCTGCTTGTACCCACCGAAGGTACGATTCGTATCGGCGGTTTCCCGCCTAGCGTGGAAAGCAAGCGCCTGATTTCGTACCTGCCGGAGCATACGTATCTAAGCGACTGGATGCGGGTACGCGACCTGTTTGCCTTTTTTAAAGATTTTTACACGGATTTTAATCTAAACAAAGCCGAAGACATGCTGCAACGGCTGAGCATCGCCCCAGGCGACCGCATCAAGACCCTTTCCAAGGGCAACAAAGAAAAGGTGCAGCTGATCCTGGTGATGAGCCGCGAGGCCCAGCTCTACCTGCTAGATGAACCGATTGGCGGCGTGGATCCCGCCGCCCGGGATTACATCCTCAGCACCATTCTTTCCAACTATAGTGAGTCGGCCACGGTGCTGATCTCCACCCACCTAATCGCCGATGTGGAGCGGGTGCTGGATCATATCGTGTTTATACGGGAAGGCAAGATCCTCCGCTCTGAGCAGGTGGATACCCTGCGTGAGCAAGAAGGCAAATCCGTGGACGCAGTTTTCCGGGAGGTGTTCAAATGCTAATCAAGCTATTTAAGCATGAATTCAAGGCCACAGGCCGCATCTTTTTGCCCATGTACGCCCTGCTGGTTGTTTTTTCGGTGATCACCAAGTACGTAAACCAAAACATGCGGGTCGATTCGTTGTTGTTTGGTATTCTGAGCTACCTGCCCACCCTGATGTACATATGCATCATCGCCGGCATCTGCATGATGACCTTGGTGCTGCTGATCCAGCGTTTTTTCAAAAACCTGCTGGGCCCGGAGGGTTACCTGATGCACACGCTGCCTGTGCGCCCGTGGCAGCATGTGGCATGCAAGTTACTCACTTCTACTTTTTGGTCGATTTCCAGCATGTGTATAGTGAGCCTTTCTTCGCTTTACATGGGCGTCAATGTACAGGATTGGCATTCTTTTATAGCAACTTTCCGGGGCATGCTCGCTGTCGCCGCCGCACCTCTCAATTTAACGGCCAATGCCTTCTTCTGGGGATTGATAGCGGTGCTTGTGGCCTACGTGATCAAAATGACGCTGATGATCTACGCGGGTTTGGGCATCGGCCAGCTTTCGTCCAAACGAAAGGTTGGGGCTTCGGTATTGGCCATCGTGGGCCTAAACATCGTGGAGCAACTGGCGGCTGTGATCGTTTTGGTGCTTTGGGGCGAATCCAGCGGCATCCTGTCCCACGGAAGCGGTGCCGAGATCATTCGTTTTGTATTCTGGTGGATCATGGGATCGGCCGGGCTGTTTAGTGTGATCTACGCATTTGTTTGCAACTGGATGCTCAAACGCAATTTGAATTTGGCGTGATGGTTCGATAAAAGGCGATCACGTAGGGGCGACCCTATGTGGTCGCCTTCGTTTTCTTATTCAGCGTTCGATTGGCAATAGCTCCCGCCACTCGGACAGCAACAAAACATCCCGCCGGTACGGCTCCGCCTCCGCAGGATCAAAGCGCAACGGCACACAGGCGTAGATCAGCACGACCCCTTCGGCTTCCACAAATTCATCGAAATCATGGAAAGTATCATCGTTTAAAGTGATGGGGTTCCAGCCCTGGGCCTTTAATGGGGCCAATTGCTCGGGGGATTGAACAATCTGCAGCCGGGCCCTGCCCTGGGATTCACCGATTTCTAGCTCCAGCGTAAACACAAAGCCGTCGGTTTCCTCCCCGGTGTTGGCCGAAGTACCCAATGCCGAATCGACCCACACGCTGCCCACCCGGTGGCCACGCGCCACAAGGGGTATCTCCAGGCCGTCCAGCCCCACGGTGGATAAATCCACGGGCAATACCATTTGCCTGCGCATATCGCGCAGGCGCTTGCGCACCTCCGCATTAAACAAGCCGTTGCCAACAGCGGCGTCAATTTCCAGCAGTGCCAAGCCTTCTAATGTGGCATAGGCGTCAGCATTGGCACGGACTTCAACTAACTCTTGTCTCTCTTCTATGGGAAAGAAAGCTTCGATATCAGGCTCTGGTGTGGGCGGCACATAAGTGGGCCATGCTGTGGGTTCGTCCCGCGCGGCAACACCCGCCACCCTGGGCAGGTAACGATGGGCCTGGGGGGCATTGGCCGTAAACCGCAGCGAAGCGGAATCCGGCTTAACCACCACACATACTGCCTCTGCCGAATTGCCCAGCGCATCCACAGCGGTGAGCAGGATTTCCGATCCGGTCGGCAAACCGGCAATGCCGGTTACGGAAAAGCTGCCATCCCGGTTTTGCAGGCACAGGAGCGATCGCCCTTCGGCAGAGGCCTCCACCCGCACGTCCCCCTGGGCATGACCAATCAACCATCGCTCTCCCTCGGCCACATAGGCGGGCAAGCGCAGCTCGGGCAGCTCCTCCGACAGGCGGGAAGTCCAGGTGATTTCAGAACCCCAGTCGTGCACATACCGCAGGGCGCAGTATAACTCGCCGGGCCGCAAATCCTCCCGGGTGGCGCCAATCTGCCAGCGGCCTTGAGCATCCACTTTTGTTGCCCGGCGCGACTGGAGCGCGTTGTTTACAATCAGTTCGATCTCTGCTCCGGGTTCACCGGCGCCGTGCAATACAAAGGCATATTCGCCTTCAAATTCCAATGCCAGATAATCGGGTTCGGGCGTGTCGATCACCAACGAGGCCCATTGCTCTTTGTCCGTTGCCCCTGCACCTTCTGCAACGGCAACCGTGCCTGTTAAGGCAGGCGCAAGCTGTGTGGTGGCGCGTACAGGCGGAATATATAAGCCCTCCCGCGAGGCATGTATTTCATGAACGGGTTTCTCAACGCTTTGTGGAGAAACGTGGCCCAGTTGGGGCGACAAACAAAGGGAGAGGACCATCCAACACCCCAGCAGCAGCCCCAAGCGATTTTTCATCTTCAGTGAGCCTCCCGATGCCAAATACAATATGTATTATAGCACAGAGGGTGGGTATACACAATGTAGTATGAAGAAAAAATGTGATGAGCTTTTGATCAGCCTTCGATCTGTTCTAGGGCAACCATACCCTCGCCCTCGGCATCTGCCATGGTTTTCTCCAAAATCGCCAGCACCGCCTCCCGGCCCTCCCCGGTCTCGGAAGACCAAGGAATAACCTCCCAGGGCTGCACCTGCAGGGCGCGGCAAATCACAGCCGCATGGCGCATCCGCGCGCCCCGGCTGATTTTGTCCGCCTTGGTGGCCACGATGGTAAATGGGATGTTGTATGTGCGCAAAAAGCCGATCATGTCCCGGTCATCCTGGGTGGGCTCGTGGCGAATATCCACCAGTTGCAGCACTAGGCGCAGGGTAGCGGAATCCGCAAAATACCCCTCCATCATGCGGGCCCATTTTTGCTTCTCATCTTTATTTGCCTTGGCAAAGCCGTAACCGGGCAAGTCGATCAAGCGCAGGCGGCCTTCGATATCAAACACGTTCAGCAACCTTGTTTTGCCCGGCGTGGAGCTGGTTTTGGCCAGCTTGCGGCGCCGACACAGGCAGTTGATCATAGAGGATTTGCCCACGTTGCTTTTGCCTGCCACCGCCACCTCGGGCAGGCCGATGCCGGGATAGTCCCGGTAATCAGCCATGGAGGTGATAAAACTCACTTTGTTAATCTCCATCGATTATCTCCTCCTTTTGTGCAAGCGCTATGCGCAGCACCTCCTCGATTTGTGATACGGGCAGGATTTGCATGCGGTTGCGCACGTTTTCGGGCACCTCCTCCAAGTCTTTTACATTCTCTTGGGGGATGAGTACCGTATCCACACCGGCCCGGTGGGCGGCCAGCAGTTTTTCTTTTAAGCCGCCGATGGGCAGCACCCGGCCCCGCAGGGTGATCTCGCCGGTCATGGCTACGTTTTGCCGGATGGGAATGCCGGTGAGGGCGCTGGTAAGGGCACTGGCGATCGTAACACCGGCCGAGGGGCCGTCTTTGGGCACCGCACCTTCGGGCACGTGGATGTGGATGTCCATGTTCTCGTAAAAACCGGCGTCAATGCCCAAATCGCCAGCATGGGCACGCACCCAGCTTTTGGCGGCCCGTGCCGATTCCTTCATGACGTCCCCCAACTGCCCGGTGAGCTCCAGCGCACCCTTGCCGGGCATGATGCTGGTTTCGATTTGCAGAGTATCGCCGCCAAAGGCCGTATAAGCAAGGCCGTTCACCACGCCGATCTCCGGCTTTTTGCCAGCCTTGTCAAAATGATAACGGGGCGCACCCAAGTCCTTTTCTAACTGAACGGGCGAGATGCTGGTTTGCTCCCAGCCTTCTTCGATCATACGCACGGCAGC
This sequence comes from Clostridia bacterium, assembly GCA_009784985.1. Lineage (GTDB taxonomy): Bacteria > Bacillota > Clostridia > Christensenellales > Aristaeellaceae > WQXF01. The sequence goes on from WQXF01000022.1 coordinate 18,231, forward strand.
CTTGCGCGCCACCTTGGCGATGGTGCGTTCCAGCTGGCGCACACCGGCCTCCCGGGTGTACCCGTTGATCAGCGCACGCATCACCTTGTCGGGCACACGCAGGGATTTGGCGGGCAGGCCGTGCTCGGTGATCTGCTTGGGCAGCAGATGCTTTTTGGCGATGTGCAGTTTTTCCTCTTCCGTATAGCCCGAAAGTTGGATGATTTCCATACGGTCGAGCAGGGGCCTGGGGATCGTATCCGTGGTGTTGGCGGTGGTCAAAAACATCACGCGGGAAAGGTCAAAGGGCACATCCAGATAGTGATCGCGAAAGGCGAAGTTCTGCTCGGCGTCCAGCACCTCAAGCATGGCCGAGGCGGGGTCGCCCCGGAAGTCGTTGCTCATCTTGTCGATCTCGTCGAACAAAAACACAGGATTTTCGGTGCCCGCCTGCTTGATGGATGATAAAATACGGCCTGGAATCGCCCCGATATAGGTGCGGCGATGGCCCCGGATCTCGGCTTCATCCCGCACACCGCCCAGGGACATCTGCACAAACTTGCGCCCCAACGAACGCGCCACCGACCGTGCGATGGACGTTTTGCCCACGCCAGGCGGGCCCACCAGGCATAAGATGGGCCCCTTCATATCGTTTTTGATGCGGCGCACCGCCAGGTACTCCACAATGCGCTCTTTCACCTTTTCCATGCCGTGATGATCGGCATCCAAGATGTTGCGGGAGCGGCGCAGGTCCAGATTGTCCGGTGTGCGCACACCCCAGGGCAGGTCGATGATCCACTCGATGTAGGTGCGGCTCACCCCGATCTCCGGCGAACCTGGGGCCATGCGGGAGAGGCGCTGCATCTCCCGCTCCACTTTATCCCGCGCCTCCTGGCCCATGGGCGTGGAGGCGGCCCGTTCGCGCAGATCCTCGATATCCGTGGAATCCCGGTCGCCCAATTCAGACTGTATGGCCTTGATCTGCTCCCGCAGGTAATACTCTTTTTGGTTCTTTTCGATTTGCTTTCTAACTCGTGCTTGCACCTGCCGCTCCACGCTAGCCAGCTCGGTTTCCCGCACCAAAATGGCGCACAGCTCCCCTAGCCGCTCGCCTACGTCGAACTGCTCCAAGATGCGCTGGCGATCCTCCAGGCGGGTGAGCACATTGGCGGCAATGATATCCCCCAGGCGCTCGGCATCGTTTACCTCGCCCACGGACTGGGCCAGGTCGCTGGGCACCCGGCCGCTGGTTTTGGCAAACTCGGCAAAAAACTGCTGGGTGGTGCGGGTGAGCGCCTGCATCTCCATGGCGCTTGGGTAGGAGCTTTGTACGGCGTGTGCTGACACCAGGTAGCAAGGCTCCTCCTCGATGATGGCGTGGAGCTTGCCCCGCCGCACCCCTTCCACCAATACACGGATGTTATCGCCCGGCAGCTTAAGGATCTGCTTGATCCGGGCGATGGTGCCCACATCGTACAGGGCGTCCACCACGGGCTCGTCTTGATCGGCATCGCGCTGGGCGATCAAAAATACCTGCTGATCCTCCACCATGGCCCGCTCCAGGGCAAGGATGGAGCGCTTGCGGCCCACATCAAAGTGCAACACCATGTGGGGAAACACCATCAGCCCACGCAAGGGCAGCATGGGGAGCAGCAGGGCCTGGTGCTCGGGAGCCTTTCGGGATCGTGCCAAGGTGATTCCTCCGTGTTCAAACGATATTCTCAACCCATCAATTATACCTGAACGGTGGGTTTGCTGCAAGCGGAATCCCTCCACCGCTCACGCGGCCCCCCCCCCATCACGCCTCCACAATCCGCCGCACCACAGGCCGTCCCTCCGCGCCCTGGGCCACCAGGCGGTCTGTTTCCACCTCACCGGCGGGAAGGGTCCGGGCGGCAGGCTTGGCGAACATTAGCGCCAGCGCTTCCTCTAGCGTATCAACGGGCACAACCTCCACGTCGTCGCCCACAAAACGTTGCATGTAGTTCTCCCGGGGCACCAGCACCCGGCGCAGGCCCGCCCGCCGCGCAGCCTCCACCTTGCTGGGCACACCGCCTACCGGCCGCACATCGCCCCGCACCGACACCTCGCCGGTAAGGGCGGTTGCGCCATCCACGGGCTGCCCGGTAAGGGCAGAGCAGGCCGCCACCGCCATCGCCACCCCCGCAGAAGGCCCATCTACCGGCGTGCCGCCCGGAAAGTTAATGTGGATATCGTGCCCGTCCACATCGTAGCCCATGCGCCGCAGCAGGGTCACCACGTTCTCCGCTGAGCCACGGGCCATGCTCTTGCGGCGGAGCCTGTGGCCGTGTTCCCCCAGCTCCTCTTCTTCTACGATGCCAGTAACTGTTACATGGCCTTCGCCGGGGATGGCCACGGCCTCGATGTCCATCACCGCGCCCTGGTGGGAGCCGTACACCGCCAGGCCGTGCACGCTGCCTATCGTATCTTCTTTGAGGGCAAGCTGCTTGGGGCGGGGCGTGTAGTGGCCGGTGTCCACCACCCACTCTACGTCGGCGCGCAAAATCTCGTGCCGGTCCTCCATCTGGGCCACGCCCGCCGCCATCTGCACGATGTTCACAGCGTCCCGCCCGCAGGAGGCGTATCCGCCCACGAACCGGGCATCCTCTTGCGACAATTCAAACCCGGCGCGTTTGGCTGCCCCGGCGGCGATCACCGCTACCTCCTCGGGCTCCAGGGCACGGAAATAAATCTCCATGCAGCGGGAGCGCAAGGCGGGCGGCAGCTCGTTGGGGCTGCGTGTGGTGGCGCCCACCAGCCGGAAGTCCGCAGGCATGCCGCGCTTGAAGATGTCGTGGATATGGCGGGGCACGGCGGTATCGTCCGGGTTATAGTAGGCGGACTCAAAGCACACCTTGCGGTCTTCCAGCACCTTGAGCAGCTTGTTCATTTGCGTGGGGTGCAGTTCGCCTATTTCAATGCCACGCGTGAGGGTTTGGGTTTAGGTGGTTTAGGCTAGATCGGCAAGTAAAGCTGCTGCATCTTTTGTTTTAGGATGATCTGTGCCAAATATTCCCAAATATGTGTTGTGTGCTTTCCTTGCGTAGTTTCTAGCCTCGTCAATACTCCTATGCTCTTGGCAATACTCTGCAAGATTCATATAAGTAAAGGCTGTCATCGGATGATCCATGCCCAAGGCTTTAGCTGTGACTGACACAGCCTCCGAAAAATGGCACCATGCGTTATCATGTTTACCTTGTTCAGCATATAAAGTAGCCAAGTTACTATGGATAGTGGCCGTGCGTGATTTTTCCTTCCCATCTACACTTTTGCTGACTTCCAAAGCATCCAAATAAAAGCGGAGTGCGTTAGGATAATCGCCTTTTCCTTGGTATATAGTAGCCAAATTATTATAAGTGTCTACTGTTTGTGAGTGGAACTTCCCTAGTTTTCTTTCACGAATCTCCAAAGCACTCAGACCATAGTGGAGTGCATTTTCATAATCACCTTTACTTCTGTATAAGGGAGCCAGATTGTTGTAAGTGGTAGCTATTTCTGTCTCGTCTTTTCCCGTTACGTTTTCGCTAATGGCCAAATCTCTCAGATTATAATGTAACGCGTTTTCATAATCATCTTTGTTGAAATAAACAAACCCAATAATAGAGCATATGTATGCCGTCATTTCTGTCTGCTCACACATATGTTTAGCTATGCTCTCCGCACAATACAGATATGGCGCTTCATATATCCTTATGTCAGTTTGCTCATAGCTAATCTCTTTCGTGACTGCTTTAATCAACCGCTCACAACTCACGCTATTCGGCTTCAACTCTTGGCGCAGCACCTCAGCAATTACATCATGCATTTCTATCGTTTTCTTTCCCTCTACAAAACGAATCAATCGCTTATCACCCAGCTTGTTTAGCAAACTAATGCCCGGTAGTTCAAGCCAGCGCAGCAGTACATCCACAGGGAAGTTCTTAAGCGGCAGTATGCATAGGTTGGTGAGCAGCCACACTGCTTCATCGCCAAGTTTTTCGATATCGGCCATACGATACAGTGTAGCCATTTGTTTTAACAAGTGTTCGCTCGTTACGCCGCCTGAATCCTCCACTTCTTTGCTAAGGCCTCTCAAATCAAATTCTTCATTTTTTAGTTTGCCAAGCAAATCAGTCGCCGATAGGTTTACCTCCCTGCAAATTGTAGCCATAAACTCCAGAGCAAGCGTATGCCTACCGGCAAGTGAAACGATCTTCTTAATATCGGTTTCTTCTGCCGTCGATGCGGATTTTTCTCTGTAATATGCAAACAGATCGGCACATGCTAGTTCGGACAAAAAATCCATTCGAGCAACAGACACATCCTGCAGGTTTTTCACTTCATCGAAACTATCTCGCGTTGTAATGATTATGCGGCAAGGAAGCTTGAAAATATCGTCTCTTCCATCATCCGGCCCTATGCTTACATTGTCAAATACAAGCACATCATTCCGTTTCAACCCGCGCAAGTGGGATAGAATCTCATCATATCGCTGCTCAATCGGCACTTTGGGTTCGCGTACCAAACCGGGCACGCCTAGCAATGTATCTCGGAAATTGCTCTTGTATTCAAACCAACCTACACGGCCCAGCGTACGCTTTTTCTTCTCGACAAACTCTTTGGCAAATTCGGTTTTGCCAACGCCGCCAATTCCCGATATAATAGTGATTTTTCGACCCACACGAAAGCCGCGCGTGAAGCGCTTGATATCTGCTTCTCGGCCAATAAGTTTTACACCTGGAGGAGGGCTAGGCAGGGCAAGAGGGCAATCTTTTTCAGCCTTATCTCCAGAAAAAGCATTTACAACAGACGTGAGGATCGGAACTATTACCGAACCGAAGAGCCATTGAAAAATCGAACCCTCCACACAGTCACCTCCTGCTTCCTTTGTACTCTAGCCCATTATACACACTTGGACAACATTTTCCAACAAAAAACGCATCTTGACAACCACCCACAGACAAATTATAGTTGAACCAAACAAAAACCCATTTAGGAGGTGCTCCCCATGAAAAAAAGCAAACTATCACCCTTTTTAATCGCCGGAATCCTTCTCGCTCCCCTCTATTTGATCACCGACCGGTACATCGTTAAACTGCCCGAGTGGGCCGTGATCACCATCGTGGCGGTTCAATTGGCCTGCGTTATCCTTGGCGTTTACTTTACATTCAGGAAGGACAAGAGCAAAAAAGAAACAGAAACGGAGTAAAACGAATAAGCAAAGGCCCCGCTCAAAACATCATGAGCGGGGCCTTTTGAAACCCGTTTTTCAGTTACCTCTGGCCAAAGCTGTCGGCGCCTGCACCCTGGGCAAGCACAGCCTGGGCCGCCGCCAACCGGGCGATCGGCACGCGGAAGGGTGAGCAGGATACGTAGGCCAAACCGATGTCGTGGCAGAACATTACCGACGACGGATCGCCGCCATGCTCGCCGCAGATGCCCAGTTTGATATCAGGACGGCCCTTGCGGCCCAACTCCACAGACATCTTCATGAGTTTGCCCACGCCCACCTGGTCGAGCCTGGCGAAGGGATCGGACTCGTAAATCTTTTTGTCGTAGTAATCATCCAGGAAGTTACCGGCATCGTCGCGGGAGAAACCAAAGGCCATCTGGGTGAGGTCGTTGGTGCCAAAGGAAAAGAACTCGGCGCTCTTGGCAATCTCGTCGGCGATCAGGCAGGCGCGGGGAATCTCGATCATGGTGCCCACCATGTACTGGATCTTGGTGCCCTTTTCTTCCATTACCTTGGCGGCGGTTTCGTCCACGATCTTTTTGATGAACTCAAACTCTTTTACGGCGCCGATCAAGGGGATCATAATCTCGGGCAGCACATTGAGTTTCTTCTCTTTGGATACTTCGATGGCGGCCTCGATCACGGCCCGGGTCTGCATCTCGGCGATTTCCGGGAAGGTTACGGCCAGGCGGCAGCCGCGGTGGCCCATCATGGGGTTAAACTCATGGAGCATGTCGATCTTTTCCACAACCTTGGCCGGCGTGGTGCCCAGCTCCTTGGCGATGGCGGCGATCTCTTCGGTCATGCTCTTATTGGGCAGGAACTCGTGCAGGGGCGGATCCAGGTAACGGATGGTTACCGGGCGTTCGCCCATCACTTCGTAGATGCCCTTAAAGTCGCCCTTTTGCATGGGCAGCAGCTTATCCAGAGCCTTGCGGCGCTGTTCTTCGGTTTCCGAAAGGATCATCTCGCGCATGGCGGCGATGCGGTCGGGGGCAAAGAACATGTGCTCGGTGCGGGTCAGGCCAATGCCCTCGGCGCCAAACTTGATGGCGGCCTCGGCATCGTGGGGGGTATCGGCATTGGTACGTACTTTTAGCTTGCGGAAGCTGTCGGCCCAGCTCATCAGGGTGGCAAAGTCGCCGGTCATCTCGGCTTCAACGGTTTTAATCACTTCGCCGTAAATTTTGCCGGTGGAGCCGTCCAGCGAAATAAAGTCGCCCTCTTTAAAGGTCTTGCCGCCCAGGTCAAAGCTCTTGTTGGCATCGTTGATGCGCACCTCGCCACAGCCGGCCACGCAGCAAGTGCCCATGCCCCGGGCAACCACGGCGGCGTGGGAGGTCATGCCGCCACGGGCGGTCAGGATACCCACGGCGTGGTTCATGCCCTCGATATCCTCGGGAGAGGTCTCTTGCCGCACCAGAATTACTTTTTGGCCCTTCTCTACGGTGGCCTTGGTGGCGTCGTCGGCCGTAAAGTACACCTGGCCGCAGGCAGCGCCGGGGGAAGCGGGCAGGCCGGAGCCAACAGGCTTGGCGGCCTTCAGGGCAGCGGCGTCAAACTGGGGATGGAGCAGCGCGTCCAGCTGCTTGGGATCCACTTTGAGCACGGCCTCCGCCTTGGTGAGCATGCCTTCGTTTACCAGGTCCACAGCGATGCGCAGCGCGGCGCTGGCGGTACGTTTGCCGTTGCGGGTCTGCAACATAAACAGTTTGCCGCCTTCGATGGTAAACTCCATGTCCTGCATGTCTTTGTAATGGGTTTCCAGCTTGTTGGCGGTCTCCACAAATTGTTTGTACACGGCAGGCATGCTCTGCTCCAGCGTGGCGATGGGCAGGGGCGTACGGATACCGGCCACCACGTCTTCGCCCTGGGCGTTAATCAGGTACTCGCCGTACAGGCGGTTTTCGCCTGTGGAAGGATCGCGGGTAAAGGCAACGCCGGTGCCGCAATCGTCGCCCATGTTGCCAAACACCATGGCCTGTACGTTCACAGCCGTGCCCCAATCCGAGGGGATGTCGTTCATGCGGCGATAGTAAATTGCGCGGGGATTATCCCAAGAGCGGAACACAGCCTTTACGGACTCCAGCAGCTGCAATCTGGGGTCTTGGGGGAACTCCTCGCCCTTTTCCTTTTTGTAGAAAGCCTTAAAGCGCTGCACCATTTCTTTCATGTCGTCGGCGTTCAGATCCAAGTCATTCTTCACGCCACGCGCTTCTTTCATCTCATCGATGATATGCTCAAACTCATCCTTGGACATTTCCATGACCACGCCCGAGAACATCTGGATGAACCGGCGGTACGAATCATAGGCAAAACGTGGATTGCCGCTGCGCTTGGCCACGGCTTCCACGGCCACGTCGTTCAGGCCCAGGTTCAGGATGGTATCCATCATGCCCGGCATGGACGCCCGCGCACCGGAGCGCACCGACACCAAGAAGGGGTTCTCCGGATCGCCAAACTTTTTGCCGGCTTCTTTTTCGCAAGCGGCCAGGGCGTCGTAAATCTGCTTTTCGATTTCAGGGGCGATCACCTGATTGTCCCGATGGTACCGGGTGCAGGCCTCAGTCGAAACCGTAAAGCCCTGGGGTACCGGCAGGCCCAACACGGTCATCTCCGCCAGATTCGCGCCCTTGCCGCCCAGCAAATTCTTCATGCTGGCATTGCCTTCCTTGAACAGATACACGTACTTGGTCATGTTTACCCTCCTCATTCTTACATGGTGGTCTGTACATATGAATCGAAGCGCACGCGCAATGGATCGCGCCGCCGTTCAGCGCACAAGGTTGTCCTCCCCATTTTTGCGGTGGGCCATCGAAGATTATACAATGATGGCAGCAAAATGGCAAGCCCTGCATGGCCGATTCGGACATTTTCCCGCAATCAAACCTCGAACTCCCACAATGTGGGAGTTCGAGGGGCGTTTCTCTGCTCACGCCTTGCGTTTAATCGTCGTAGTCACCGGTTTCGTCTTCATCTTTGCGTTCTTCTACACATAGTTTGTCATAGCAAGTTTTTACGATAAACTCCACAGGTGTCTTCACGCTAATTTTTTGGCTCAGTGTAAAGTCAAATTGGTCATGCTCGTGCTCGTACTCACGCTCGTCATGACACTCTTTTTTGCCCGGTTCAATTTTTGCTTCTCCCAGGCACCTTACTTCCGGCTTATGCGTTACAACGACCGGCTTGATGGAAACCGGCACCGAAAACTCAAAAACCTTTAGGCCATAACGTGTGCAGGTGCTGTTTTCAAAGCAGTTCTCTTCGTCCGGCTCTTCATCGGGATCAGGATCGGTGCGGGGCCCGCATGGCCCGCCGATGGTTAAGCCCGTCTTGGTCGCGTCCTCACCATACAAGTTCACGGGGATCGAGCAGACCTCATGTGCCGATGTCAGCTCAAAACAGATTTTCATGATGCTATTGTTTTTGTTTACCTCAAAATCAAATCGCAACCCCGAGCTGGTCAACCTTACATTTGGATTTGACGTATTAAAGCGTACGGTTCTCGCCGTTCCGTTAATGGATACTGCGATATTTTTGATTTGTTCGGGCGTAATACCTGGGTGAATGCCTAATAGGAGTGATTCCATACTTTCTGTGTTGCTAACCCCGCTTACGGTGGTAACCGAGTAACAAAACTTTTGATTCTTTCCCGCGCTCGGATTCAGTATACAACTTTCCTCATCAAGTTCCACCACATACGGAAGGTTTTTTCCTCCCAGCACTTTGGAATAATCCGCTATTGTGTTATAAGACATTTTAAATCCTCTCTTTTGTTTTTTGGTGTCGCCACCTTTCTTATTGTATGTGCGCCAACAACTTTCGTTAATTCAACGCCGCCTCCCCATATTTGCGCGCGAACTCCTCCCCTGCCACGCGAAAAATCTGGGCGGCCTCTTCTCGCAGCGCCGGATCCTCTCGCAACGCCTTCACCGCACGCTGGGTCTCTTCCAGCAGCGCGGCGTCCGCGTCCAGCAGCAAGCCCCCCACGGTTGCCCTGCCGTGCTGTCGCGTGCCAAAAAACTCGCCCGCCCCACGCAATTCCAGGTCTTTTTGGGCGATCACAAAACCGTCTTGGGTGCGGGTCATCAGCTCTAAGCGCTCATTGGGTTCGGCCAGCAGAAAACACCAGCTCTGCTCGGCTCCCCGCCCCACCCGGCCCCGCAGCTGATGCAGCTGGGCAAGGCCAAATCTATCCGCGTTTTCAATCACCATCACGGTGGCGTTGGGCACGTTCACGCCCACCTCGATCACCGTAGTGGCCACCAGCGCGTCCAAATCCCCAGCGGCAAAGGCCGATAGCGCCGCTTCTTTTTCCTCACTGCGCAACTGGCCGTGCACTAGGCCCAAGCGTAGTTCTTTCAGCGGGCCTTTTGTAAGCTCGGCATACAGCGCTTCGGCGGATTTGCGCTCCTCATCATCTTCTTCTGTTTCTTCTACCAGCGGACATACGATGTAGATTTGGCGACCTGCTTGCGCTTGTTCTAGCAAGAAGCCATACATGTCGGCACGCTTGTGTTCCGGTACGATGCGAGTGACCACAGGCGTTCGGCCGGGCGGCAGCTCGTCTACCACCGATATGTCCAGATCGCCGTACAGCACCAGCGCCAAAGAGCGCGGGATGGGGGTAGCGGAGAGCACCAGCACGTTGGGCTGCTCATTTGCCTCTCCCTTTTCGGCCAGGGCGCTGCGTTGCCGTACGCCAAAGCGATGCTGCTCGTCGGTGATCACCAGCCCTAAACGTGCATACCGCACCCCTTGAGATATGAGGGCATGGGTGCCGATCACCACCTGCCACTCCCCGGTGGCGATGGCTTCGTGGGCATGCCTGCGCTGGGCGGCTGTCAGCGCGCCGGTGAGCAGCCCACAGCGTATCCCCATGGGTTCGAGCAGTGCGCAGGCGCCCCGATAGTGCTGGATGGCCAATATCTCGGTGGGGGCCATAAGGACGCCCTGCCACCCCTGCTTTGCGCACAGGGCCAGCGCACCAAAGGCGATGGCTGTTTTGCCGCAGCCCACGTCTCCCTGCACCATACGGGCCATGGGTGTTTCCAACCCTATATCGGCGCAGATTTCGGCCAACACCCGGCGCTGTGCACCTGTAGGCGCAAAGGGCAGGGCTGACCAGAATTCATCTATTTCTTTGTGATCTAACAAAAGGCGCACCCCACACGCCCGGCGGCGGCGCAAATCCGTAAGGGCAGCCTGATAAAGCAGCAGGGATTCGAAGGCCAGCCTGCGCCTTGCCCGTGCCAATGCCTGGGCATCCGTAGGCTGATGAGCCAACGCCAGGGCCTCTGCCTTACCGCATAACCTGTGCCGTGCGCGAAACCCCTCTGGCAATGGGTCGTTGATACCCGGCAGCAGGCGCGCCAGCATTTCGCCCACCAATGCACGGTACGTCTTGGCGGGCAGGCCGGGCACAGACCGATAGACCGGCGTGATTTTTGGCTCCTCTTCCAAGGCGGGGTTGATCAGAAACAGGCCGGTTTGCTTGCGGGTCACCCGCCCGCAGAGCAACACCTCCTGGTCGGCGGCCAGGCGATCACGCATCCACGGTTGCCCAAACCACATGCAGCGCAGAGTTCCGGTATCGTCGCGGATGGTAGCCGAAACCCACTGCCGCCCCGCTACCCGATGCAACTTGGGTTTCTGCACAACAAAACCCCGCACCGCCGCCTCGGCTCCTTCGCCGAGTTGGGCGATGGGGGTAGGGTTGGTGCTGTCGCGATAGCCAACGGGCAGCGCTTCGATCAGGGCGAGGCCATTGGTGATGCCGCGCTCGGCCAGGGCGCGCAGGCGTGCCGGGCCTAGGCCGCGGATGCCGGTGAAGGATACGTCTGTCATGCTTCTGCTACACCTTAGTCCCAGTCGATATCCTCGTGCTTAACCGTGTGCCCCAGCCGAAAATCTTCTCGGCCCACTTTGATTGCGTCAAGTTCATCCTGTGTGGGGAAATCCTCGCAGATAATACTCTCCAAGCCGTCCCTCTCCTAACCCCTAATCCCTATCCCCTAAATTCACTCCACCGAAAACAAGTAATAGTAAAGCGGCTGCCCGCCGTAATGCATCTCCACCTCGCGATCCTCAAACATGGCAGCAATCTCGCCAGCAAGGGCCTCAGCGTCTGCTCGGGGTGTATCCGCGCCGTAATAGATGGTGATCAGGTCGTCGCTATCGCTCACCATGGCTTCCATCAGACTCAGCGCCACTTGGCGCACATCGTCGCCCACCAGCTCGATCTTACCGTTATAAATGCCGATGATATCGCCCTCGTGGATAGATTTATCGTCGTAGGTGCTGTCGCGGATGGCAAAGGTGATCTGGCCCGACTTAATGCGGTTGGCGGCTTCGGTCATGCGCTGGGCATTGTCCTCGGACGACAGATCGGGCTGGAAGGCTATTGCGCCGCCGATGCCCATGGCCACGTTCTTTGTGGGGATAACCAGCACTTTTTTGCCGGCCATCTCGGCAGCCTGCTGGGCAGCCAATATGATATTGGTATTGTTGGGGAATACAAATACGGTGTGGGCCCGCACCTTTTCGATGGCAACGAGCAGATCGTCGATGCTGGGGTTCATGGTTTGCCCGCCCTCGACGATGCCGTCTACCCCCAGCTCTTTGAAGATTTTCGAAACCCCCTCGCCAACGGACACAGCCACCATGCCGTAGTCCGCCACGGGCTGATCCGACTGATCGCCCTGAGCGCCACTGCCCTGCATGGCCAGGCGCTCACGCCGCTGCTCCAGCATATTCTCGA
>WQXF01000023.1 GCA_009784985.1 Clostridia bacterium
CGCCGGTAAGCGCATCAAAACGGCGCATGAAGGCGTTTCGGGCGCCGTCCCCGGTAAATCGAACAATGGTGCCCACATACAGCGCTACAGAACCGTCCGCGCTCTCTTCCACGGCCACGGAGGCGTGGGCGCTGTCCTTTAGGTTTACGGCCCAAACGCAAGTCATGGTTTCCATGTCCACGCACTGCAATATGCCCGCGATATCTGCAAAATAGGCATATTGGCCGTAGACAGCTACGCTGCTTACCACACCGTAGGTATTTTTTCTGTGCACATCGTACCGGTATGCCACGGTCTTGGGCTCCATTTCAATGATCCTCTCGTCCTTCAAGAGCCTGGTACCCAGCGACACGGTGTACAGCAGGCTGTTGTCGCCCGCGTAAATCAGGGTTTTTGAAATGGGATCCATCACCGGCGAGCCGTGCACCGCACTTTGGGACATGGACGCAAGCTTGTTTGCGCCGCTCTCAAAGTACAGCTGGGATTGATCGAGTAGGTTAAAGGCGCGCATGCCCGCTTCCTCACCTTTTTCGCCCATAGCCCCCTGGCCGGCAAACAGTACCGGCCTGCCGCTGGAATCGATGGCGGCAGTGCCTTCAAAAGGCAGGCCGGCATCGATGGGATACCGGGTTTTTTCTCCGTCGGCGATATCAAGGAAGTAGATTTTTCCGTCGCGCAACGGGTAGATAACCTCTACCAGATTAGCCTTCTCTCTTTTTCCATCCTCTATATTCATCATCAAACGGGCTTCTTCGGGCCAGCGCACCAGCAGGGGCTGCCCCGTCCAGCCGCCGCCCATGTTTTTGCCGTTGGCGTCGGTCATGGCCGTCCACACCTTCTCCAGGGTTGCTTCTTTTACATCGACTCTGCCATAGGAGGCGTTTTGGCGATGGGGCCCGTTGCGGAAGGCCAGCACGCCGATATTTGCACCGTAATCCTCGGGGTATTCCATGGTAATGGCCGGTTCATCCGTGGGCCTGTTGCGGCTAAATTCCGTATGCAACTCACCGTCTACCAAAACCCTGCTGGTAAGCCGCATCGCTTCCGGCAACGCGCCCTGGATCGGATTGGGGGTGGATAGCCGATAAGGCGCCCTGGTAGGCACGGGCGTGGGCGTAGGCTCCGGCGTGGGCGTGGGGGGAGGCGTAGGCTCCGGCGTGGGTGTCGGCTCAGGCGTAGGGGTCGCCTCCGGCTCCGGGGGAAGGAAAGCTTGGGCCAACTGCACGGTAGCCGGCGGATTCACCGACCATTTCGAATGGGTTCCCGCATCGGCGCTCACCTGCCCGCGATACCCATCGTCTTGCATCCAAAGGGTCCATACATATTCGTCGGCATACTCGTTATATACCACACTAAACGATTCGGTTGCATCCGAAGTTTCTGCAAAGGAATTGCCGTCGGCATCCAACAAGCGGATACGATCCACATTGGAGCTGGTGCGCACCGTGTAGGTAATGAAATCGCCGTCTAGCTCCGCCCTTACGCCATGGGCCCACAATTGATCGGGATCGGCCTGGGTGGGAGAAGAGAACAGATTGGACACGCCGGGCACAAAGGAGATGACAGTATCCCGAACCGAGGGCACAAAGTACAGCACCCCCACGGCCACCAGAGCAAGGGCCAGCAACACGCTAAGCACAATGATCAGCCCGCTGGCGCCGCGCTTCCTGGGCATCTCATCGGCCCATTCTTCATAATCATCTTCGTGGCCGGAAGGGTCGTCGTCATCGGCAAACACACGCTTTGCTGGCACGGCCTTGGGTTTTATTTTGGAGACAGGCGGTAGTTGGGGGGGCACACGAAGGGTATCAAAAGAAACAGGGGGGCGCTTCTTTGCCTTCTTGGGCAAAAAAATGTCCTTTTCTTCTTCTGGCTCCTCCCGCCCATGCAACGTATCCTGCTCGGAATCCGAATCGCGCAAATAGGAAAAGCGCTCCGCCCGCCGGACACGCTGGGGCGCACCGTTTCCTACGCCATTGGTTTCCGGCATGTCCGGCCGATCAGACCTTTCCCTGCGGGAAACACGCGGCACCGGCATGCCCTGATTTGCATCCTTTTCCGGAAAATCGTCTTTCACGCGAGGCACCTCTCTTTATCAACATACAGAGTTATTATACCGAATGTGCCAGTCTTTCACAATGCTTTTTTCGCCAAGAAGCGCAGGTTTTTACATGCGCCGGAAATTTTCGGGCAATTTTACCGCCCTTTTTCATATAGTAAACGAATAAAAACCCATTGCTAGAGGAGGAAAAATCATGTACCAACCTTCCCCATACACGCTGCTTCGTGAAGCAAACGGCTTGGTAGCCCCGGCCCGGACCGATCTGCTTGAGTCGGCATGGACTGACCAACACACCCTGGCCGCACGCTGGCAAGATTTGTTGCAGCCATCGCCCAAGGCCGCAACGCCCGCCCCGCTTCCCGCCGATGGCCCGGCCATGCGCACACCCCCGCCGATGCACCCGCCTATAGCGTACCCAACTACCACACAAGTATACGATGCCTCCACCGCACCGTCCCGCCCCCGGCACCCCCACTACGATAGCATTATTGAGCAGCACAAAAACGCTGCGGAGAAGGCGGTGTATGTCCCCGCGGCGTTGGAGTAAGGTTTTATACCGGCATTGTCCAACCCCCATCCCGCCAAACCACACCGGGCAAACCGGGCGGAGGCGGCCATGGGATGCCGCGCCGCAACGCTTCCAACCACAGTGGTTCCTGCAATCGCGCTTCCTGCAAAGGTTGCGCTTGAGCCTGTATTGGCGACAGATCAGGCTCTTTTTTCGGCTCCTCTTTTAAAAGCAGCGCTTGCAAACGCTCCGGCGCATCCGCCATACCCTGGGCAAAAGCATAGGCATACAAAGCCCCGCTATCCCGCGCCAAGGCCACGGCAACGGGCGGCCTATCCCCGGCTATTGGAACCGTATGCCGCACCATGCCGGAGGCATCCGCCCGGAGCCTCCCATCTTCCCGAAGGGCAAACGAACCCTCCGCCATCCAAAAGAGTGACAGCTCCTCCTCTGGCAACAATTCATCCAGGTTGCAGCGCAAGCTGGCCTGGCGAGCCCCTCGTTCCCAAATCAAGAACCCGGCCCTATGCCCGCCGGTTGCGCGCAGTATAAAGGTCTCTCTTTGATATCCCATGCGGTTCACCCCCATTGCATAAGCATATGCGCGATGCTATAATACTATGGATCACACTTTGGGTAACGCCCGGTTAGGAGATGCCGTTGATGTTCAGCTCGTTTAAAAAGTTATGTGCCCTGTGTTTGGCGCTTGTGGTGCTCTTTTCGGTTTCAGTTTCGGTAGGCCGGGAGCTAGAGAGCCAAACCGTGCGCTATACCGGCGTGATGCTCCGGGATATGACGGTGCGCGAGACGCCGGACCGCAATGGAAACGCGCTGACCACCGTGCGCACCAACGAAAAGATATCGATTTTTGACTACACGCCGGAGTGGCTGTACATCGCCAGCAGGGCCGGCAACGGGTACGTGCTGCGTGCCCAAGTCCGCGACATCGTTGCCATCGATCCGGCAAACACGCTGCCCTACGGCGTAGTCCCCCACCTGCAGAAGGCCAAGGTGGCTGCTGATACCGCCCTCTACACCGACAGGAATACATCAAGCGGCCTGTGGGCCGGCCTTACGGCGGGCAGCATCATCAGCTTTTGGTATATATCAGATGGATGGGCGGCGGTTCCCTATCACCGGGTGATCGGGTATGTGCCGGTATCCCACCTAACGGAATTGACGCCGGTGTCGCCCACGGTCGAATACGCCCAGAGTGGCGACCCCCTGGCGTTTTTTACGAGTTTTTATGAAACCAAACAAACCGAGCTCAATATTGGCCGCATCATCAACATCGGCGTGGCCTGCAACTTGATCGAAAGCGTGCTCCAGCCAGGCCAGCGTTTTTCTTTTAACGAAATGGCCGGGCCCTACCGCAGCACCACGGGCTACATGCCTTCCCCGGTGCTGGTGGGCGGCGGCACGGTAACGGGGTACGGCGGCGGCACCTGCCAAGTTTCCACCACGCTATATAACGCGCTGCTGCAACTGCCCCAGGGCATGACGATCCATCAGCGCCGCCCCCATGGGCCGTCGGGCGCCAGGTACGTGCCCCACGGTATGGATGCCGCGGTGGGCACAACGGAAATCAACTTGGTATTTGAAAACAGCTACCCATTCCCGGTGCGTATCGTGGCCTATGCCCAGGATGGCGCGCTGTTTGTTGGCCTCTACAAAGAAAGCTGATTTTTTACTTCTTCTTCCGAAGCCTCTTCTAGCTTTGCTTTCATCCAGGCAACATAGTCCGCACTATCCTCATCCATGTTTTTTAGCTGACAAAAACAACACACCGCATCCATCATCTCCGGCACGGTAGGATCCAGGATCGGCATATCCAGCCCCCGCTCCAGCGCCATCAAAAGATACGCTTGATTAAGCTTGGCACGGCCCGGCAAACCGTAGGATATGTTAGATATGCCCAGCACCGTATTGACCTCAAGCTCACGCTTCATCCGCTCAGTGGCAACCAACGCCTCGCTCACGATTTCCTGCTCCGCGCAGGAGGGCAGCGTTAGGCAATCAATATATACGTCGCGGCTGGGGATGCCCTGTTCTTGGGCAGCATTCAGTATTTTTTGTGCCACGCGCACCCGCGCTTCGGCTGTACGGGGAACGCCCTGCTCGTCCATTGTGAGCCCAATCACCGCCGCCCCGTACTTTTTGGCCAATGGCAGCAGGGTGTTGAGGGATTCGTCGCTTCCAGTCACCGAGTTGAGGATGGGTTTGCCGTTATAGGCCCGGAGCCCGGCTTCCAGGGCTGCATAGTTGGCTGAATCAATGGCCAGGGGAACACGCGCCGCCGCCTGTATAGCGCGCACAGCCCCGGCCATCAACAGAGCCTCGTTTGTGTCTGGCACAAAAACATTCACATCGAGTACATCGGCGCCGACCTCTGCCTGTTCCATGGCCTCGTCCACGACGACATCCATGTCGCCTGCCAGCAGCGCCTTTTGCAAATCCTTTTTGCCCGAGGGGTTGATGCGCTCACCGATTACCGTCACCTGTTTGATTCGCACCACTTTCGTGGCCGAGCATACCGCCGATACCCCCACCGGCTCCCGTTTGGAGGGCTTTTTATTTTGGGCGAGTTTGCTTAACTTCCGTATATAGTCGGGCGTGGTGCCGCAGCAACCGCCCACTGCGCTTACACCCAGCTCTAATAGAGCAGCCACGGCATGGGCAAAGGATTCGGGTGTGGATGCAAATACGGTTTGCCCGTTTTCGATCAAAGGCATGCCCGCGTTGGGTTTTGCGATAATGGGGCAATCCGTCCAGCGAATCAGCTCCTGCACCATAGGCGCAATCTCCTCCGGCCCCACCGAACAATTCAGGCCAACACAATCTACGCCCAAGCCATGTAGGGTGAGCGCCATGGCCGCAATGCTTACACCCATGAAGGTGCGGCCTCCCTGCTCAAAAGACATGGTGCAGAACACCGGCAAATTGCTATGTTCCTTGGCGGCCAGCACGGCGCACTTGGCCTCCAGCAAATCACTCATGGTTTCGATATAGATCACATCGGCCCCGGCTGCCGCGCCTGCCACCACCTGCTCCTGAAAAAGCGCGTAGGCTTGGTCGAAGCCCAGCATACCGCTGGGTTCCAGCAACTCGCCTATGGGCCCGATGTTCAGCGCCACCAACGCTTCTTTTTCGCCTGTATCAGTGGCATGTTGTGCCGCCGCTTCCCTGGCAATGCCTACGGCCCGGCGCACCACTGCACTAACGTCATTATCACCAGGTAGCTTGTGTCCATTCGCTCCAAAGGTGTTGGTAAGGATCAGCCCCGCCCCTGCTTGCAAGTAGGCCAGGTGCACATCCCGCACCGCTTGTGGATTACGCATGTTAAGCAGCGCGGGGTTTTCGCCGGGCTGGAGGCCGGCCCCTTGCAGCATGGTGCCCATGGCGCCGTCCATCAACAGCACCCGCTCGCCTAGCATGCCCAGGATGTCCATTTATTACCACTCCTTTCCGGCGTCAACCTCTTCAAGCTTGTCTTCATCTGGTTTCTCATTGCTGAAAAAAAATTCCACAATTAAGTACAAAATGACTACCGGTAATACATTCAAAATAAGTCTAACATAAATTGGCTCGTCGCGACTTGCATTTTGTGTGAAAAATGCAACAACAGGAGGACCAACAAACCACAAGATTACATTAATCCAGGTTGGCAAAACGAATGGATTTGTTTCGCTATCACAAAGTCTGCATTTGTAGCTTCTGCCAAACCTAGGCATCAAACTCGTAAATGTTGGTTTGTGTTTGCATTGCATCGCTCTCACCTCTGTACATTACGGCACAAAACGCACCGCCTTTTGCCTGTCCGACCCTTTTTCGGCCTTGGGGATATCCGCCCGCATCGCAACGACGGCTTCTTTCACCAGGTTAGGCACATCGATCATGCGCAGTATCTCGGCGCATTTTGCGCATTTATGCCAGGATTGCGTAGGATCGCTCTTTCGGTTTTCATCGTCGGATTCGGGCAGGTACTTTTCGCTCCTGATTTCCGCGATCTCCGCGCCGCACACATCGCAATAAACCCTAATCATTACCGTCCCTCCTTTAGAGTATCCGGCGGTTTTTGTGCATGCCGGTAAGGGAGAACAGCACCCACTCGGCGATGTTTACGGCATGGTCGCCCACGCGCTCCAAGTCGGTGCTTATCTTAAGGGCGGCGGATATCCTGCGCAGGTCGCCCGCCACCGGCTGCTGTTGAAGCAGAAGCATCAAGCATAGGCGCTCGATCTCTTTTTCCATGCTGTCCACTTCATCGTCGGCGGTAATAACTGCCTCGGCAATCTTTTTATCCTGGCGCACCAGCGCCTCGGTGGCCCTTGCGATGGCGTTTTGAACCAGGGCCGCCATCTTTGACAATGTAGCGTTGAGTTCGGCCAGTTGTTCGTCAAACCTGCTGCGCATCTATTGAACACCTCAACAAATTATTTGGCGTGGTGTTCAAAACATAATGCGATATGTCGTCCAATAGAACCGTAATTTGCTTGCTAGTACAAAACCGCCCGCAGGAATCCCTCCACCACTGCGGCGGTCCCCCTCCCTTTAACAAGGGAGGCAAGGATTTGGGACGAAGATTTGGAAAGAACCCCATACCCCCCTTGCCAAAGGGGGGAGGGCCACCACAGTGGCGGGGGGATTCCTCACCTATACTGCCCGATATCGGTACGGAAGCGCCGCAACTCGTTGATGCGCTCGGCTAGCGTGTGCTCTACTCCCCCCAATATCTCTTGGGCTTTATCCATCGCTTCGTGATATAGGGCGTTGCCGCGCTGCACGGCTTCTTCGTTGATTTCGCGGGCGTGCACCTCGGCGCGGCGCATCACCTCGGTTTGGGTCACAAGAGTCGCCGCCTTGTCCTCGGCATCCGCAAGCATCCGCTGGGCCGAATCCTCGGCCTCCCGCCGCGCCTGATCGGCCCAGTTCTGCGCATCGGTGATCATTTGGCTTACCCGCGTCTCGGTCTCTTGCTGGAGCGTGCGCGCCCGGGCCGTAGCTTCGGCCAGCATGTTGTCGGAAAAGCGCTTGGCATCCCCCAAAATCTGGCTGCGACTGGCGTTGATGCTGTTGGCATCCTGTATCGCCGCGGGTACAGCGCCCCGCAACTCCTGCAGTGAATCAATCAATGCGTCGCGATCCACCAACCACATGTGGCTGATCAGATGCTTCTTTCCCTGATTAACGATGCTTTCTACCTCGCGCAGCTTTTCGATAAAGTCCCGGTCCATTCCGACTCCCCTTTCCCCTATTTCGGTTTACAGGCCGCGTAGATTTCGTTTTGAAGCGCCTTTGGCGCTAGGTGCGATATGTCGCCGCCCAGGGCCGCAATCTCCCGCACGGCGCTGGAGGTGATGTAGGCGTATTGCGGAGAGGTGAGCATAAACAGCGTCTCTATCTCTTTTGCCAAGCCGCTGTTGAGCCAAGCCATGGGCGCTTCGTAGGCAAAATCACCGGCGGAGCGCAGACCTCGGATGATCACCTGGGCCCCTCGGGAGGCCGCGTAGGTAGCTAGCAGCCCCGTGAATTGTTCTACATCCACATTGGGCAAGCCCGCCGTAACCCGGCGGATCATATCGGCACGGGTAGGCAGGGGCAGGGTTCCCGGCTTCGTGGGATGCACCAGCACGGCCACCAGCAATCGATCAAACAGCGGGGAGGCCCGGCGTATGATGTCCAAATGGCCGTTGGTCACCGGATCAAAGCTGCCCGGAAAAATGGCGATTCGCACTTACTGCCCCTCCTGATGATATCGAATGATTGTGACGGTGGTATCGCCGTAGCGGCGTGTGTCTTCCGTTAACAGCGGCGGATGCGCCGTGGGCGGCTCCCCGGTTCTGTGCTCGGCTACGATCAAGGCATCCGGGGCAAGCAGATCACTTTCGGCCAGAGCCGCACACACTTGAGTTAGGTCAATGCGGCCGTAAGGCGGATCAAGAAACACCAAGTCAAAACGCCCTTGCCCTCGCAGCCTGGCCAGCGCGGCCCGCCAATCGCTGCGCAGGCACTGGGTCTGCCCTTCGAATCCCGCGCTCTGTACATTGCGCCGGATCACCCCCATCGCCGATTGTGCGTGATCCACCAGCGCAGCCCGTTCCGCGCCCCGGCTCAGGCACTCCAAGGCCAGCGCGCCGGTGCCTGCAAACAGATCGAGCACTGTGGCCCCCGGTATCTCGCAGCGCAGGATGTTGCACAGGGATTCCCGCACCGCATCCGGGGTGGGCCGGGTTTGCAGGCCCCGCGGAGCCAGCAGCGTGCGCCCCCGCGCCGAGCCGCCGATGATGCGCATTAGATCAGCCTCTCCGGCCCTTTGTTTTCGCGGGCCTGGCGTTCGCGCCTCTTTTTGCGCGCAATCTTCTTTTTGTGCAGACGCTTGGCTTCCTCGCTGCGTTTTTCGGCCAGCCTTTGGATCGCCGGGCCACGCAGGTACCCTGCGGCATAAGCGCCGGGGAGGATCAGCACCAGCAGCGGGCTCAAACGATCCAATAGCAACGAAGCCTGATCGCCAAATCCGCTAATGATGTAAGAAAAAGGCATGATCGCCACACGCACCAGGATACGCAAATAACCCACGGCGCCTAAACCCGGCACATTATTATAATACATCAACGGGCCGCCCACGTCCTCCCGCCGCAGATAACCGGACAACCAGGTGGGTAACCCCTGCAGCGTGTACACATAGGGCCTGGCCCATATGGCCAGCGCCAGCGCCGCCAAAAAGAAGGGCAACGCCCCAAGGCATGCAGCCATCACGCCACGCATGGGGCGATAGCAGGCGCGGAGGTCTTCTTCGCTGGGGGGGATGCCACTCTCTTGCCTTCGGGCCAGGGTTTGGCCACGAGCCACTTCCCTTTGGCCCCGCACGCCGCCATCGTTATACGCCAACAGCGCCACCCCGGCAAATAACAGTAAATTCAGCGGAACACGCGCCCACGGGCTTTCTACCATAAGCAATGGCGCCACCAATAAAGAAAACAGACCAAGCAGCAGCATGTACAGCGCGATCTTGCCCGCCTGCTTTACCTCGCCCATCTAGTCCCCACCCCTCTCGCTTTTGTGAACCGAACACGCCGTGATCAAATAATCCATCCGGATATCATGAGCCTCCTGCACTCCCGCCGGAAAAACCGGCAGTATCTGTTCCAGATAAGCTACCCCGGCAACGATCCCGTTGGTGCGGGGCAAGAAACGATCAAAAAAACCCTGCCCCCGGCCCAAACGCCCCCCAGCTTGATCGAAGGCCAATCCCGGCGTCAACACCAAATCGATGGCTTGGAGATCCACCGCAGGCAGCATTGCCGAGGGCTCCCGTATCCCAAACCGCCCAGAGACCAGCAAACGCAAATCCTCCACCCACACCGCCTGCATCACTTTGCCTTCTTCGCAGCGGGGCAGCAACAGGCGTTTGCCATCGGCCAGCACACGATCCAGCATGGGCCCGGTGTCCAGCTCTCCGGGAAGGGCGGCGTACAGCAGCACGCTTTTTGCCCGGCGGTACGGAGGCCACTCCGCCAGCCGCTCCGCAACTAAATCAGCCTGACGCTTTGCCTCTTGGGTGGGTATCCGCCCAATGACGGCGCGCATTCTTTGCCGCAGTTCTGTTTTGGCAGTCATCGCCTCACCCTAGGAACCCGTGCGCCGGGCGCAAGCAAAGCTTCGTAGGCGATGGAATCCATCCATCCGGCCAATTCGACAGCAGAGATGTTTTCATCCCCTTGAGCGCCCAGCAGCACCACTTCGTCGCCCGCCACGCACCCCGGCACATCGGTGACGTCGGCCATGCACATGTCCATGCATACAACCCCCACGATAGGCGCACGCCGCCCGCGCACAAGCACTTGGGCCCGGTTGCTCAGCGCACGCCGGTATCCGTCGGCATACCCTACGGGCAATACCATCAGCCGCGTAGGCCGCTCCGTGGTAAAAGTAGCGCCATAACTCACACTAGCACCCCGAGGCAACTCCTTTACCATGGAGGCCCGCGTTACCCAGCGCATTGCCGGCCGCAACGCCACATCGTTGGCCACGGGGGGTGCGCCATAGAGGGCAACGCCCACCCGCGCCACTTCATAATGGCTCTGGGGAAAACGCAGTGCCGCCGCGCTGTTGGCGGCATGCCTTAACGCCGGCAGCCCCACCGCGCCCTTGATGGCCGCCAGCATATGGGCAAAGCGTTGCTGCTGCATACGGGTGTAGGTATCGTTTGGCATGTCGGCACAAGCAAAGTGGGTGAACACGCCGTCGTAGCCCAGCCATTGGGATTCGGCGATGGCCCTCGCCAGGCTCACCGCCTCCACCGTGTCGCCCACGCCCAGCCGGGCCATGCCGGTGTCTAGCTTTAGATGCACGGATACTTGCGTTCCAAGAGCTCGGGCCGCCTGTTCTAACATTGCCACGCCAGCCTGGTCGCACACCGTTTGCGCCAACCCCAGCCGCGCCACAGCCTCTGCGCTGGGCGGCTCCGCATTGCCCAACACTAGCACGGTTGCGTCGATACCCGCCTGGCGCAGGGCCTCACCTTCTTCGGCTGTGGCCACGCCCAGCATACAAGCGCCGCCCCGCAACGCGGCACGAGCCGCAAGGGGGCCGCCGTGCCCATAACCGTTTGCCTTCACCACAGCCATCAGCCCCGCGCCTGGCGTCAGGGCCTGGAGCAGCGCCTGGGCATTGTGGGTGATAGCGGATTCGTCGATCTCCACGTAATTTGTACGATACACCTTTAGGCCTCCCGTGTAAGCTCGTCTTATTATACCCCAAGGAGGCCCGCTTGAAAAGCCTGGAACACTTCAACTTGTTGTTAAGTCATGATAGGTTTGCATTCATCGCACCATACTAATCCCATCTCTTGGCTTTGGGAGGCGTGTCGCCATGCGCTGGTTCTGGCTTTTTGTTGCGTACAGTTTTCTGGGCTTTTTGTTGGAAACCGGCTTCACCGCCCTACGCACCGGGCGGCTGGCCAACCGCAAAACCATGCTGCTGCTGCCCCTATGCCCGGTATACGGACTGGGTGGCGCAACCCTTGTATGGATAAATGAAAGTTTGTTTATACCGCCTGTGGCCTTTGCCGTGCTGGGCGGGCTGGTGTGCACCGCCATTGAATATGTTTACAGCCTGGCCTGCGAGTTACTCTTTCGGGTACGGCTGTGGGACTACGGCCAAGGCCGCGGCTCAGTGAATGGCAGGGTTCATTTGCTATTTTGCATATACTGGATCGCCCTGATTTTGCCGGTGATTGTTTGGATACAGCCGATGGTACAAAGCGTGATATCCTCGCTGCCCAACGTACTGTTCCCTTGGGCGGCAGCGCTGGTGCTTGCCGATGCAATCGCCACGGCCACGCTGCTCTATCGATTCGGACGCAAGGGCGGGCGGATGCCCGGATGCCCGGTAGCGAAAAAGTTTAAAATATCCTACACACCCATCCCGCCGCAATACTCCCCGCCAGCCACGCCAAGATCGCCGCCGGGATGGCGTGGCGTGAACGCCGGACGCCCGCTGCGCCCAGGTAGAGCGCAGCGGTGTAAAAGATGGTTTCGCTGCTGCCCATCAGCGTTGAGGCCACGCGACCGGCGTAACTGTCCGGCCCCACCAAAGTAAGGGTTCGCTCCAGCATCGCCAGCGAAGCCGAGCCGGACAGGGGTCGCAGCAACATCAGGGGCAATGTTTCCGCCGGAATACCCAGGGCGGTGAGGACCGGACCCAAAAAGCGCACCAAAAAGGCCATCGCGCCCGATGCTTCCATTAGCGCAATCACCGGCAGCATCGCCACCAAAAAAGGCAAGACATCTACTGCCACGCCCAGCCCCTGCTTTGCGCCCCGTACAAAAGCATCGTACAGGGGCACGCGGCGGATCAACCCGTAAGCGATCACCAGGCCAATGAGCACGGGCATGGCATTAGGCATGGCGTCCCCTCCTCGTTAGCAATATACAGGCGGCAACGCCCACCACAGTCGATATCGTGGTAGCAATCAAGGTGGGTAACAGGATGGATGCGGGTTCGGCCGATCCCGATGCGGCACGCAAAGCGATGACGCTGGTAGGCAAAAGCTGTACCGACGACGCGTTGAGCACCAGGAACAAGCACATCGCGTCAGTGGCGACGGCGTCCCGGGCCTCTCCGCCCAGCAATCGCATGGCTTTCAGGCCCATGGGGGTGGCGGCATTGCCCAAGCCAAGTATGTTTGCCGTTAGGTTCATGGTGATCGCCTGGCCCGCTTCACCGGCCATGGGCACCCCCGGAAACAGGCGCGAAAGGGGTTTGGCCAGCAAACGTGCAAGGGAGCGGGCCAAGCCGCTGTCTTCAACGATGGCCATGAGCCCACTCCAAAAAGCGAAACCACCCGCCAGGCGGATCGCCAGGGATACTGCGTCCATGGCGGCGCGCAGCATTGTTCCGGGAACTTCTCCGCCCAACCCGCCTGCCATGGCAAAAGCAACGCCGGTTAGGGCCAGGGTAGCCCATGCAAAACTCATCATTATCACGCCTCCGATTTGGCTATTGCAACAGATTATGAATTACCAGGCAGAAAATTGCATTCACCTATTGACTTTTGGTTTTTGATGAGATAAAATAATGTCATAATATGTCGAGAATCGCTATGTCTTATCACAAAATTCAAGGAGGAAAAGAGCTATGAAATCAACGGGAGTCGTAAGACGTGTGGACGAATTGGGCCGTATCGTGGTTCCGATCGAACTTAGGCGCACGATGGACATCAACGTAAAGGACACACTTGAAATTTTTGTTGAGGGCGATCAGATCATCCTCAAGAAGTACCACCCTGCTTGCCTCTTTTGCGAGGATGCGCTAAATGTGATCCAATACAAAGGAAAGATGATCTGTCGTTCCTGCCTGGCGGAGTTACACAACGCGTAACCGCTTTGGGTTCGTAAAAAACGGCGCGCCTTCTATCATAAAGAGGGCGTGCCATTTTTTGCAGAACGAGCCGGATCAAATGTCGAAATTAATTATGAAAAATATTTTCATAATGTTAGATACCGTGACAAAAAGCATTTCCCTTTTGCACGATTTTCCGCTATTTAATCCCATATCTGGAATTCGTATCGGCCATTCGATAGATTGTGAACCGGCGGCCGATGCATTGCACCGGCTCCGCGTGGGTCCGCTCACACAGGATTGCCACAACTTCTTTTGGTGTCATTCCGGCGGCAGGCAACACCGTGCCCTTGATCAGCTCCCTGGCCTCCAAGGCTTCCCACGCCTGTTGTACCACAGCGTCGGTAACGCCTTCTTTTCCAATGTGCAAAATAGGCTCCAGCGTATTGGCTGCCCGTCGCAGCAGCGCCCTATCTTTTCCGGTCATCTCTTTCCCTCCAATCACTCTACAAAATCGAATTCCATGTCAATGATCTCCACGGTATCGCCCTCTTGGGCGCCAGCCTCGCGCAACGCGTCGATCACGCCGGTACGCCGCAGGGTACGGTGAAACCAGTTGAGCGAATCCACATCGCCAAAGTTTACCGAATCCATCAAACGCTCCATGGAGCTCCCCTCCACCACAAAATTGCCGCTGTCCCGCCGGGACACGGTAAAAGGGGCCTGCTCTTCGGCCAACAGGGCCTCCTCCTCTTCGGGGAAGGCTTCCGAAGGAGGCAGCTCCGCAAGTTTGGCCGCCACGCCACGCAGCAATTCCTTAAAGCCCTTGCGCGTTACCGCCGATACCGGGTATACGTCGATATCGGTATCGCCAAGCAGTGCACGCAGCCGCGCCAGATTGGCTTCCGCATCGGGCAACAGGTCCATCTTGTTGGCCGCTACGATCTGGGGCCGGTCCGCCAGGGAACCATACCGGGCAAGCTCATCGTTGATGCGGTCAAAATCCTGCAAGGGGTCCCGGCCTTCGCTGCCCGAAATATCCAGCACATGCACCAGCAGGCGGGTGCGCTCCACATGCCGCAAAAAGGCGTGCCCCAAACCAACGCCGGCATGGGCGCCCTCCACCAAGCCGGGAATATCCGCCATTATAAAGTCAGTCTCGTCTTGCCGCACGATGCCCAGGTTGGGGGTAAGGGTGGTAAAATGATAGTTGGCGATCTTTGGCCTAGCTGATGTGGCCACCGATAGGATGGTGGATTTGCCCACGTTGGGATAACCCACTAGCCCCACATCAGCGATGGATTTTAGCTCCAGCACAAACTCCCGGGGCTCGCACTTTTGGCCGGGCTTGGCAAAGTTGGGCGCTTGACGGACAGCATTGGCAAAGTGGCTGTTGCCCCAGCCCCCGCGCCCGCCGTGCATCAGCACCTTGCGCTGGCCGTGCTCAAACATATCAGCGCACAGCCGCCCGGTAGCAGCATCCCGCACCACGGTGCCCACGGGCACCTTGATGATCAGGGGGGCGCCGCTCTTGCCGTTGCAAAGGCGCGAGGAACCGGCTTGCCCGGCCTCCGCCTCGTACTTGCCGCGGTAACGAAAGTCCAGCAGCGTATGCATGTTGGATTCGGCCAGCAGCACCACATCGCCGCCGCGCCCGCCGTCGCCGCCATCCGGCCCGCCATTTTGCACAAATTTTTCGCGATGAAAAGACACCGCGCCGTTTCCGCCGTTTCCCGCCTTGGCGGTGATGGTGACTTGATCTACGAATAAAGGCATTTTCTTCTCCTTACTCCCCTGATAATCGCCCGTGAATCGCCGCCGCCGCATCCCGCCCCGCGCCCATCGCCAAAATCACGGTGGCTGCGCCCGTCACGGCATCGCCACCTGCATATACGGCGTCTTTGGTGGTCATCCCGTTTTCGTCGATGATCAGGCAGCCCTTGGCATCGGTCTTTAGGCCCTCGGTAACCGAGGCAATCAGCGGATTGGGGCTGCTGCCGATGGCCAGGATCACCTGATCACATACAATCTCCCGGCCCGGTTCCCCCGAGGGTTCGGGCCGCCTGCGCCCCGACGCATCCGGCTCCCCGAGACGCATCGGTGTTACACGCAACCCCCGTACCCAGCCGCCTTGCCCCACAATCTCCTCGGGGGCAGCCAAGGTCTCAAAGGCTACCCCTTCCTCTATCGCGTGGCGAACCTCCTCTTCCCGTGCAGGCATATCTTCTATCGTGCGCCTATACACCACCGTGGCCTGGCCACCTAAGCGCAGTGCGCAACGGGCGGCGTCCATGGCCACATTGCCGCCGCCAATCACCAACACATGCTTGCCCCGTTTTACGGGCGTAAGGCTGTCTTTATGATACGCGCCCATCAGGTTCAGGCGGGTCAGGAACTCATTGGCCGAATACACGCCGTTTAGGTCCTCGCCCGGGATCCCCAAAAACATCGGCAGGCCCGCGCCGCTGCCCACAAAAATCGCCCCGAATCCCTCGACCATCAGCTCTTCGATCAGCACGGTACGCCCCACCACAGCGTTGAGTTCCAACTCTACGCCCAGCTCTTGCAATTGAGCAACCTCGGCAGCCACCAGGGCCTTGGGCAGCCGGAACTCGGGTATGCCGTAGGTAAGCACGCCACCGGGCCGGTGCAGCGCTTCGAATATCGTGACTTCATATCCCAACTGGCGAAGAGCCCCCGCGCAGGTGAGGCCCGCCGGCCCCGCGCCCACCACAGCCACACGCTTGCCATTGCTTGGCTGGGGAACCGGCTTTTCTGTATGATCGTTACCCAGATGCCAATCCGCCACAAAACGCTCCAAATTGCCGATGGCTACCGGTTGCCCGCGCTTGCCCATCACGCAAAGCCGCTCGCATTGGGTTTCTTGAGGGCACACCCGGCCACACACCCCGGGCAAGCTGTTGCTGGAGCCGACAACGGCATAGGCCTTAGCAAAATCCTCATCGGCTACCGCGGCAATAAAGTTGGGGATGTCCACAGCCACCGGGCATCCGCCTACACAGGGTGGCTTTGGGCACCGGAGGCAGCGGCTGGCCTCGGCCACCGCCTGCTTTGCATCGTATCCCAGGGCGACCTCAGAAAAGCATAATGCACGTTGGGCGGCGGGAAGCTCCCCCATCAGCACACGTTTGATCGTATCATTTGCCATGGCAGGGCCCTCCACACGGGTATATTTCGTTTAAGCGCCGCTCCTCGTCTGCAAAACCCTGGAGGCGGCGGATCAACGAGTCAAAGTCCACTTGATGCCCGTCAAAATCCGGGCCGTCCACACAGGCGTACTTGGTTTGGCCGCCCACCTGCACGCGGCAGCAACCGCACATACCGGTGCCGTCCAGCATGATGGGGTTAAGGCTCACGATGGTGCGCAAGCCGTAAGGTTTGGTCATCTGGGCCACGGCCCGCATCATCACCGGCGGGCCGATGGCAATGCACAGGTCGTATGTTTCCCCACCCGCCAGCAGATCACGCAGCACATCGGTCACAAGCCCCTTACGCCCGCTGGAGCCGTCGTCGGTCACCAGGTGCAGGCAGTCGCACAGCTCGCGCAGCTCACGCTCCAATACGATGTAGCCTACATTGCGCGCGCCCTCGATCACATCCACCTTTGCGCCCATGGCATGCAGCGCCGATACTTGAGGATAGAGCACGGGGGTGCCCACGCCGCCGCCCACGCACACCACACGCTTTGCCCCATAAAAGTCCGATGGCAAACCCAGAGGCCCCGTGGCCGATGCCAACGAATCCCCCGCTTCCAGCGCCCCCAACTGCCGCGTGGATACGCCTATCATTTGAAAGATAACAACCACGCTCCCCTTCGTCGGGTGGGCAGAGGCGATGGTGAGGGGCACGCGCTCCCCTTCCTCGGTGGCGCGCAAGACTAAAAACTGCCCCGGCTGATGCTTGCGTGCGATGCGCGGGGCCAGGAATTCCATACGGATCAAGTTAGGGGCCAGGGTTTCTTTGGCGAGCACGGTGTACATAACGGTTCGTCCCTTCGATCCAAGTGGTTTCGTGTTGGTTTCGGGAGATTATACCACAAAAAAGCCGCGCGGGAAACCTTTGGCGCGGATTTCATGCTATTTGTGTTATAATAGGTAAGAAGGCGGTGATAAGGTTGGTTGCCACTGTGCAAAAGCAGTATTTCGGTGAGCGATTGTATTTCTTGAACAAAGCCGTAAAGCAACTGCAAGCCGAAGCAAGCCAAGATGAAAGCAATACCGAGCTGAGAGAAAGAATTCGATTTTTGTATGAACTGAAAACAAAGGTTTTGCTCAAGCTCTTATCCGAAGGAAAAGTATCTGCCTTTGAATTAAAGGTCGATGGTGCCAGTTGGTTTTCATTCCAATATAATAATATGTTCGCGTTTCATATGCCATTTACAAAAGAAATTCGAAAGGCGGTGATAGAGTCGTGGAAAGCCAGACGGAAGCAAAGCTATCAAGAAAAGACCGAATCCGAGGGGACGTGATGGCCCGCCTTGATCTTAATGAAGCCATTGCGCTTTTAGAAGCATATCTAAACGACGAAATCATCATCGATGGAGGGATTAAATCCACGGAGCGAAAGCCCAGACGCAAAAAACGCAAAAAAAGCAAAGGCGCTCCACAAAAGATCAAAGCATCCAAATTGACGGAACTAGATATCCTGTTGGCCAGCATTGATTTGCTTGGAAGGCGCGTCATGAAAAAGTACATGAAGGGTGAGACACCTCATCCCGAGCGTTTGTCATTGATGGTATCCGCATTAAGTATCAAAAAAGGGCTCATTCGATCGGACGCGCTAAAAAATCCTTCAAAAATTACGTTGCGCCAAAACGGATATATTTTTAAGTGCCTTCGTTGGCAGCACGAAATCTTAGGGGAAATTTTGATCCCATTGCCTCCCCCTTCTGTTGATGCCAATTTCAATGGCGAAAAGCAGCCCATTCAGATGAAAAGCATCGACGGACTGAACAAAGCAACGGCACGTTTGCGGATTCTTGACTACTGCCGGGAGCAAGGCATATAAAAGCAAAGTACCCCTCTCCCAAAGGAAAGGGGCACTTTTGTGCTTATATCACCAGGCTCTTACTTCGCGTCCACTTCGGCCATGTACGCGATCAAATCCAGCACCTTACAGGAGTACGCCCACTCGTTGTCGTACCAGGACACCAGCTTCACAAAATTATCGGTGAGGCTGATACCGGCGGTGGCGTCAAAAATCGAGGTGCGGGAATCGTGGATAAAGTCGCTGGACACCACGGCGTCTTCGGTGTAGCCGATGATGCCCTTCCAGCGCGGGGACTCAGAAGCGGCCTTCATCGTCTTTTTGATATCGTCCATGGAGGCGGGCTTGGCCAGCTGCACCGTAAGGTCAACCACCGATACGTTAGCGGTGGGCACACGGAAGGCCATGCCGGTGAGCTTGCCCTTCAGTTCGGGAATCACCACGCCCACAGCCTTGGCTGCGCCGGTGCTGGAGGGAATGATGTTGAAGCCCGCGCCACGGCCGCCGCGCCAATCCTTCTTGGAGGGGCCGTCTACGGTTTTCTGGGTGGCAGTCACGGCGTGCACGGTGGTCATCAGGCCGCTGGTGATGCCATATGTATCGTTGATCACCTTGGCCAAGGGCGCCAAGCAGTTGGTGGTGCAGGAAGCGTTGGATACCACATTCATATCCTTCTTGTACCCGTCGTGGTTTACGCCCATTACAAACATGGGGGTCTCTTTGTCCTTGGCGGGGGCGGTGATGACTACCTTCTTTGCGCCGCCAACAAAGTGCTTGGAAGCCCCGGGCTGGTCGCAGAATACGCCGGTTGCCTCGGCGATGTATTCGGCGCCCGCATCCTTCCAAGCGATCTCTTCGGGATTCATGCAGGCGAATACGCGCACCTTCTCGCCGTTTACAATGAGCGAGTTGCTGGCGTGATCCACCGATATCTCGCCCTTGAACTGGCCATGCACGGTGTCGTAGCGCAGCATGTACACCATGTAGTCCAGATCGATAAACGGATCGTTGATGGCCACTACGTTTACCGAGGAACCTTCCGTCGCGGCGCGGAAAACCAAGCGACCAATGCGTCCAAAGCCATTGATACCTACTTTTACCTTAGCCATGTTGTCTCCTCCATTCGTATTGCGGGTGTTTGAGCGTTACATTTAAGCCCTTGCTATTGTACCCAAAATGCGGTTTTTTTGCAAGCAAAAGAAACAAACGACCGATAAGTTTGTGAATTTTTTCACTTTAACCGCTCAGGATTCAGGCAATGCAGATACTCGGGCACAAACAAGCCGTCTTTTCGGATCAACTCGTTGTCGAAATACATCTCTCCCCCGCCGTATTCTGGGGTTTGGATACACACCATGTCCCAGTGGATAGCCGATTTGTTGCCGTTGTCGCACTCATCGTAACAGCCACCCGGCGTAAAATGAAAAGAACCGGCGATCTTTTCGTCAAACAACGTATCTTTGATGGCGGAGGTGATGTAGGGGTTGACGCCGATGGCAAACTCGCCCGCATACCGCGCGCCCTCGTCGGTATTTAATATGGCATTCAGGCGCTCGGTGTCGTTGGCGGTAGCCTCCACGATCTTGCCGCTTTCAAACACAAGCCGAATATTGTCAAATGTGGTTCCCTGATACAGGCTGGGCGTATTGAATTGCAGCACGCCGTTTACCGAGTCCCGTATTGGCGCGGAAAACACCTCTCCGTCGGGGATGTTGAGCTTGCCGTCGCACTTAATGGTGGGCAGCCCCTTGATGGAAAAGCGCAGATCCGTTCCTTTGCCCACAATGCGCACTTGATCCACGCTGTCCATACGCTCCACCAGGGCGTCCATGGCGGCGCTCATCTTAGCGTAATCCAGGTTGCATACATTAAAGTAATGATCCTCAAAAGCCTCGGTGGACATCCCTGCCTGCTGGGCCATGGCAGGCACCGGATAACGGAGCACAACCCACTTGGTTTTGGGTATGCGGATCAGCGAATGCACCGGGTGATCGTACAGCTTTGCAACCAGCTGCTTTTTCTCCGCAGGCACGTCGGAGGCCTGATACGCGTTGTCGCCGGCGCGCACGCCGATGTAAGCCTGCATCTCTGCCATACGGGCTGCGTGGTACTTCGCCAAACGCTCCACCTGATCCGCCTGGCAATCCATCGCCAGCACACGCTGAATGGCCGGTTCGGTCAACTCCACAAAGGGTGCGCCTCCCGCAGCATACACCTGGGCCACCAACTCTGCGCCAAAATCGCGCAGCCCATCGCCAATCAATTCGATGAGCACCCGCTCACCGGGCTGTACATCGCAGGAATACCGCACCAGGTTGTGGGCCATTTTTTTCATTCTAGGATCCTTCATGCATCTAGACCTCCTCTTGTTTCTCTTTCGAGTTGCTGAATGCTCTTTTCAGGTGCAGGTAATTCTTTCGGCATTGTGCCGCCTAACTCTTTGATCGTTGTGCGTACCTTCACGCCAACATTATTATCATCGCAACCGCGAGAAAATCCTCGCTGCGATGACGGAATGCCGAGCACTATAACTGAGCAACCCTGAAAATACAACGGCCTGTGGATAAAAAAGTGCGCCGACTGTTTTTTATTTCACGATTTATGTATGGTATAATCGGGATAGCAGAAGGCGTAATGCTTTTTACGATTGAGTGAGGTAACAATGGAAAACACATTCGTTGCGAATATTGAGCGTTTTGAAATGCCAGGAGGTTGGTACTATGTTCCTGTACCGATAGAACTAAGCATACCTCTTGAGTACCTTGCAATTCATTTCGGGTTCATTGCGATAACTGCAAAAGTAGGCAATTCAAATTGGCCGACATCGTTATTACCGAAGGGCGACGGAACGCATTTCATTGCCTTACCCGCAAAAGTACGTTCAAAAGAAAAGCTATCGCTTGGCGCAGAGATTGAAATATCCTTTGAAACAAGGACGAGGAAAAAATAAAATACGATTTTCGTTTTGGAACGAATTCTAAAAAGGAGTTAAGGCAAAACCAAACCAATCAGCAGGAGGCGGTTGCGCTAAACGAAAATCCTGCTTCGTAAAAGCGTCCGCAGGACGCGCAGCCACAGAATGAAATTGTGTGTTTGTGAGGGTTTAGGATGCAATCCCAACAAGCACTGCCGAAGGCGGTTTTGCGTTGTGGGTAGCACAAGGCATCGCTTGCCACTACTGTATCCGCGTGAGCGATGCTTTACGGGGCAAGACAGCTTTGTTACAACTGCGCTTCCCACAGCCCATGCAGATTGCAATAGGCATACACAGTAACAGGAACCTCCCCAACACAAAAATCAACGGTAGGTTCTTGCGTATTCGGCAGGGCAACGCGCTGGGTTCTGTCATCGTCCGCTACCACGATCCAAGCGATGTGGTGTGCCTCTGTCATTGGATGGGGGACGCTCCCCACTGAAACAGTCAGCATGTTTCCCTTGCGAACAGCTACAGGTACATGCTTCTCCGCCGCCGCGTCGGTGGTGTTCGGCGCCAGTACCGACATTTCTTCGCCGCAGCAAATTACGGACGGGCCTGCATTGTGTATGAAGCAAACGAGATTCCCGCAATGGGAACATATGCAAAATGTTTTCATGTTACACCTACTTAAACTCTTTTGAGGCTGCATTCATAAGAGAGGAACGGAATGTTATTTTTTTGATCGGCATCTTTTCTTTAAGGAGCG
Source organism: Clostridia bacterium (assembly GCA_009784985.1). Lineage (GTDB taxonomy): Bacteria > Bacillota > Clostridia > Christensenellales > Aristaeellaceae > WQXF01. The sequence goes on from WQXF01000023.1 coordinate 22,103, forward strand.
CATGGAAAAGCTCGCAAAGATTCTCGCAGGTAGATACTTTCTTGGTAACAACGATTCTGTACTCCGGGTATGACCAAGCCAAATCGTGATCGATCTTTTTCAGGGGAACGCAATGCTCGGGGTCGTTGACTATGCCTTCCTTTTTGTACACGGCAAGAACGGCGTCGAGAAGCGGATCGCCTTCTTGGAACAAGGTTGCGTGGTGAAAGTGGTCGCAAACCTCCCAAGCTTTTTTGAACCCATCTTTACATGCGTGGGCAAAGCCCGTTACCGGGTCTACGGTGTCTTCAAGTTCGATTGTCAAAAGACCTGAGTGCCCGTGAAGGTGTTTTGCTTCTCTCGGCCAATTCATAAACCTGTGCGCGTACTGGAAATCAAGGTTAACGATGGATGTGTATTTGTCGTTTGGCACGGTGGTATCCTCCTTCGGTTTTTTTATTTTTATTATATTTCGTCTGCGTTTATTTTTCAAGATGGTCCACCAACTTTATCCCAATGCCACGTCCAGTATCATCATTAGCAAAAATCCTGCCATGACACTCAATGTCCCCACATGGGAATGTTCACCCAGTTGCGCTTCGGGGATCAGTTCTTCTATTACGACATAAATCATTGCGCCTGCCGCGAAGGACAAAAGCCACGGCATCACTGGCGCGATCCACATTGCCAGCAGTACGGCAATAACGGCGAAGAAAGGCTCCACAGCTCCGGTCAAACATGCCAATCCAAAGGCTTTACGGGATGAAACGCCCTCCTGTAGCAATGGAAGCGAAATGGCCGCGCCTTCCGGGAAGTTCTGTATGCCAATGCCAAGCGCCAAAGCAATAGCTGGCATGTACATGGTTGAATCGCCGCCGCGCTGGGCGGCTAAAGCAAAAGCAAGCCCAATTGCCATGCCTTCGGGTATGTTATGCAGCGTTACAGCAAAAATCAGAAGGGTATTACGCTTTGACTTGGATTCCAGCCCTTCCTTTACATTTGACATAGGATGGATGTGCGGAATAAGGCGATCCAGTCCCAGCAGAAAAAGAACGCCAAGAACAAAACCGCACGCTGCGGGGATCCACCCAATCAATCCCTGCGATTCCGCTTCTTCAATAGCGGGGATCAACAAACTCCAAACGGATGCCGCTATCATTACCCCTGCCGCAAACCCGAGGAAAATCTGCTGATATTTACCCGGCGAAGTCCTGCGGAAGAGAAATACCGTTGCGGCGCCCAAACAAGTCATAAGGAAAACAAATCCGATTCCGCCGCCTATGATCACAAATGATTGCATGGTATCCCCCCATAATCTTCTTAGCTCGTAGCCGAGTTGTACAACCGATATCCACCGCTGAGATTGTATGCATCAAACCCATTTTGCGAGAGAATCCTCGCGGCTATGTAACTTCGCATACCGCTATGGCAATGAACATAGACAGGCTTTGAACTGTCCAACTCACCAATACGTCCGCGCAAGCTGTCCAAGGGTATGTTCTCAAAGCCCTTTATGCGGCCCCACATGAACTCCTGCGGGCTTCGCACATCCAATAATGTCACACTGCCATCGCGGGGCAGAGCGTCCACATCGTGCCAATGAATCTGTTTCACTTTGCCGGTCAGCAGATTTTCGATAACAAAGCCCGCCATATTCACCGGGTCTTTGGCCGAGGAATACGGCGGCGCATAGCACAGTTCCAACCGGGTGAGGTCAAACGCGGTCATTCCGGCGCGGATGGCGGTGGCCAGCACATCGCAACGCTTGTCCACTCCGTAAAAGCCAACCATCTGTGCCCCTAAAATTCTGCCTGTCTCTTTTTCAAAAATAACCTTTGTGGAGGTTGACTGAGCGCCGGGATAATACCCGGCGTGTCCGGGAAGCCAGACAAATACTTTGTCGTAGTTTAGGTTCAAGCGTTTGGCGGTTTTTTCGTTTATGCCCGTCGTTGCGACAGTCATATCGAATACCTTCAGGATAGCCGAGCCTTGCGTCCCGATATAGCGGCTGTCCAGTCCACAGATATGGTCGGCGGCTATACGCCCCTGCTTATTGGCGGGACCGGCAAGCGGGATCATAGATTTTTGTCTTGTTATCAAATCGGTCACTTCCACCACATCGCCCACGGCGTAAACGTGCTCATTCGATGTGCGCATATGCTCGTCCACAACGACGCCGCCTCGTTCGCCAGTGGCAAGACCGGCGTCTTTTGCCAGTTTATTCTCCGGGCGTACACCCACGGCCACGATCACCAAATCGGCGCGGATTGCACGGTCGGCCAATCGAAGAGTCAAGCCGCCCGCATCCTCCGTGATTGCCTGAACGCCGTTGTTCAGATACAGCGAAACGCCGGATTGTTCCAAATAGTGATGAACATCGCAGGCCATGTCTATATCTAGCGGGGCGATGACTTGGTTGGACATTTCTACGATACTCACATCCAGCCCCGCGTCCTTCAAGTTCTCGGCCATCTCCACACCGATATAGCCGCCGCCCACCACAACCGCGCTTTGAGGCGATTTTTCCTGGATATATGCCTTGATATGATCGGTGTCGGCCACATTGCGCAAAGTAAATACGCGGGATAAATCCACGCCGGTCAGGGGCGGCTTGATCGGCCCCGCGCCGGGGGCGAGAATCAGCTTGTCGTAGGGTTCGGCATACGTTTCACCCTTGGCCAAATCCTTCACCGTGACTGTTTTGGCAGCCGGGTCAACGGAAAGGACTTCGCTTAACGCCCGCACATCAACATTGAAATGCCGGTAAAAGCTTTCCGGCGTTTGCAGGAGCAATTCGTTCCTGTCCGCAATCGCGCCGCCTATGTAGTAAGGCAGCCCGCAGTTGGCAAAGGAGATGTGTTCGCCCCGCTCAAACATTACGATTTTCGCATGCTCATCCAAGCGCCGCAACCTTGCCGCAGCCGAAGCGCCACCGGCAACACCACCGACAATGATAATCTTGCTCATACAAATACTCCCTTAACAGATGATTGGCTGACCGCATCATACGGCGAATCAATTATGCAAACTCATCACAATAATATCGCTTCAACACGGCAATCACTTCTTCTACTCTGTGATCGGCTATCGAATACGTCACATGCATTCCGTGTTTTTCCGATTCAAGGATTCCCGCTGTTTTCAACAGGATCAAGTGCTGCGACAGCGCCGATTGCGTGATCTTCGGCACATATTTCCCAATCTGGCTCACCGTCTTTGCGCCCTGTATCAGAGCGCACAGGATCAATAGGCGATTCTCATTGGCCAATATCCTCAACAGTTCCGCCAGCTTCTTGGCTTTCTCTTCCATTGTGTTTCACTCCCTTTCTGTGCTTGAGCTTGCAAATGCCCTGTGTCATGGTTCCCATGGGGCAGTACACGCACCATGAGCGGGGCTTCAGGAAAACCATTGTAACAAGGCCCAACAGGGTTGAGGTAAGCATAACGCCGTAAAACCCAAAGGCAAACTGCGCCGCCCATGGGCTGACCATATCCACTTGCGCCCACTGCCACGGAAGCTTGAACACCCACAAAAGGGTAACAGTTTGTTGCAGTGACGCTCCTGCGAATACTTGAACCGTAGCATAAATCATCAACCCAAACATGGTCATAAAAAAGGCGAGGAACCCGTAACGGAACCCAACCGAACACAAAAAGCGCGGAGGGGTTTTCTTCAACGAGAGTTTCAGTTTGCTGCCCAGCAACTCAAATAATTGCCCTCTGTCACAATAGGTATTGCAGTATGATTTGTTTCCGCCGATCACGGCGATAAGCAGCGGTGTACAAAAAAAGATTAACCCAAGCCAGGCAAACAGGATATTGAAAAACCCAAGCCCTATGTAAACCGGGGATGCAATCCATAGGTACTCATACCAACGCTTCTTCATGCCGTTTCACCTCCATGATTGTGATAACTCCCGCTGGGCAGGCTTTTGCGCATTTGCCGCAACCCACACACTTCCTTCCGTCTACAACGGCATTTATCCCCTTATGAATCGTGATGATTCGCAAGGGACAGGTTTTGGCGCAGACGCCGCAGGCGACACATTCATGACCAATACGGGCAAACTTTTTTGCTGATGACATGATAACCTCCAAAACAAAAGTATATTATACTATTCTAATATATCATACAGATAAATATCTGTCAAGGCAATGCAGAAATTTTTAGCTATATACAAGCGCCGTCAGCCAACTCAAAGGCCAACGGCGCAAACTTCGCCTTTATTGAGCACTTAATAGTTGATTGCACGCAACTCAAAATATGCCTGTGGATGGACACACACAGGGCATTTCTCCGGCGCGTTTTCGCTTTCTACGATGTGTCCGCAGTTGCGGCAAATCCAGACGGATTTTTGCTTTTGAGCAAAAACAGTACCGCCTTCAATGTTTTTAAGCAGTTTAAGGTAGCGCTCTTCATGCTCTTTCTCAATAGTGCCAACCGAATCAAACAGGAATGCGATGTCGTTGAACCCTTCCTCGCGGGCATCGGCCGCCATACGTTTGTACATGTCAACCCACTCTTCGTGTTCACCGGCAGCGGCAGCCTTAAGGTTTTCGGCGGTATCAGGTATTTCACCGCCACAGAGCAGCTTGAACCAAATCTTTGCATGCTCCTTTTCGTTTCCAGCAGTTTCCTCGAAGATGGCAGCAATCTGCTCATAGCCGTCTTTTTTCGCTTTGGATGCAAAGTAGGTATACTTGTTGCGCGCCTGGCTTTCGCCAGCAAAAGCCTCCATCAGGTTTTTCTCGGTCTTGGTTCCTTTCAGATTTGCCATCTTTGCCTCTCCTTTGGTTGTTGTTTGTAGTTGAGTGAGCAATAATGCCACCGCGTCTTTCGGAAAATCCGGTGCGGCATTATCAGACATAGCTTCTAGCAGTTTACGTACCTCATCGCTTTGCGGGAGCATGTAGCGCGATTCTCGCAGAATATCCTCCGCCATGCGGAGATTAGATTTTGCGATTGCTTCTGCAAACTGTCTTGTCACAGCGCTGTTTGAAGATGCAGCGACAGCAGTGGCGATCTGCTCCTGTTGTACCTTGCTAAGCCCCAATACGCGCTGTGCTGAAGCAACTGCATCTGTTTTGGGCTGTTGAGGTGGATATGTGTCAGGAATCATCGAAATAGCGCTGGACGGGCAGGCGTACACACACGCCATGCAGTTCGTACATTTGGTCACATCGATTATGCTATTCTCCGTGTTCGTCGCGCCGGTGGGGCAGACGTAGAGGCACATACAATCCTTCCCGCAAAGGCGGACATTTCTATATGCTGGCATAGCATTATCTCCTTTCCACTTCGATGATCTTGAAACTAGGAACCTTACACACAGGGCATATCTCCGGTAGCGCATCGCCTATGTAGATAAATCCACAGATGTCGCAAACCCATATCCTCGTGTTCTCCAGCATGGCGTCGCCTTCTCTGCGGAAGCGCTCAAGCAGCGATTTGAGCATCATGCTAACCTTTTCGCTCCATACAAGCGAGCGCAGCGCACCTCTGTCCGTATGGGCCTTTGCGACCGCGTTAGCCGAAACAAATCCGTTGGCCATGTCATCTTCCAATATTCTGGCAGCGTCGTCAAGTGTCTTGCCTTTTTCGGTCGCTGCCTTTGTTTTGAAGTAATCCGACAGTTGATTGAATGCGTCCATTTCAGCAGTAAGACGCTGCTTTTCGCACCCCTTGGCTAGGCTGGAGCATATCGCCGAAATTTCGCCAGGGGATAGTTCCTTGAGGTCTTTAATATACTCATCATTTGTATTGGCCGGTGATGGTGCTGGAGCCACCAGGGTTTCCTCGTCAGGCTCGAATACTGATTTGGGCGCTCCGCAAACAGGACAGACAAAGCTATCCGGGATGTCTTCCCACTTCGTTCCGGGCGCTATGCCCTTTGACGGGGCGCCCACGGATTCGTCGTAGACATATCCGCAGATGGAGCACTTGTATTTGCGCATCCCGTAACCTCCCATTGTATTTATTTGTTGATGCTGCATTCAATAAAGGATTATAGGACAAAAGCTTTCTCATGTCAAAAGAAATCTTGTGACAGCCGTGACTTGTGGCGGCTTCTACAAGCTGTTTATTGTGCTTTCGCATTTCTTCGCGAAATCCCAAAGGATCACTATTTTGAACGATGAGATAGCAGACATATCGCGAGAGTTTAAAGCTATGAAAAGAGCGCTTTACCCCAGAGCCTATTGCGACCATCTCGGTGACTTTGCCGTAATGGTCAGAGATTTTTTTGCCCGCTGTTTTGGCAGGACTGCATAGATTTTATATACATGCTCTATGCTCCCTCTGATATCATATGTTCTTCATGGGCTTCTTGCTTTTTGCGCCTTTTCCAAGCCCCCAAGCCCCACTTGGCAATAGGCTGCTCAAACCCATAAGTCAGCACAAGAGACAGAACCAGCGGGAACCCAAAGGCGCATAGGGTAAACAGCCATTGCCAGGGCCGTTCGCCAGTTTCGTTGGGATGGACCGAAACCGAGGGAGGAAAACCCCAGGCGCCGCGCAAATTCGCGGCAATAAATTGGTGCCAAATGTAGTATTGATACGAAAGGATCGCCATCAACCGCATCACCCTGTTGGAAAAAAAGAAACGGAATGCTAAGCTGGCGTTTGCGGCCGCCAGCACAAAAACACTTACGTACACACTGAATTGAAAGCGGTACCTGGCTTGAAAAATACGAATGCCTTCATGCCAACCGATCCTCATTTGCTCCGCATAGATGCCTGAGGAACTGTGCATCTTGGCCTGCTGCCAGATCAAAAATAGCATGGCAAACGCCAGCGCCGTGCCGCCCAGACGCGTCCAGCGGGTATGTTTTACCGTGCGGGCCAAATGCACATAACACAAGGCGGCCAGCATGCCATTGGCGTACACATCCAAAAAGGTAGGCAACTGATTCACCCACATATTGGTATCGACTTGCGGGCGCACAACCAGATCACGGAACGCAAAACCTGCCGCCACCATCACAAACCATGTCACCAAGGGCTGCTTTGAAAACATGCGGGCAATCAGCGGAAAAATCAAATAAAACTGCACCTCAATGGCCAATGTCCACAGCACCACGTTCAGCTCGGTGGCCACATAAGTATCAAAAAAGAACACATGGGTGAAGGTTAGGTGAGTCCAAAGGTCTTTCCATAACCGGGCATCCATCACAAAATCCCGGCGGGGCAGAGCAAAACCCAACAACATAATGGCGATGCACAGCCAATAGGAAGGCAAAATGCGCAGGGCGCGCTTTAGGTAAAACTCTTTGATGTTGGGCTGCGGGCCTCCTTCTGCCATGCGCCGGGCATAGGGCAGAAACAGCAAAAAGCCGCTGATCAGCAGCATCACATCCACCATGATGTAGCCGCTGCGCACCAGGGGTTCGAAGTTGATGTTGATGGTTTGACCCAGCACATTCACTTGGGCAAAAGGCCGCAGCCAGGATTGCTGCCATATATGAAACCAGGCCACAATAAAGACGGCCAAGGCGCGCACGCCATCCAATACGTCCACATGGCGGATGTTCACCTCGCGCTGGGCCCGGGCTTGGTAGTTTTGAATCAGTTTCTTCATTTCGTCTCCTTTAAATAGCGCAGCACCCCGGTAGCCACTACACCGGTGGCCACGCCAGTAATAGCGCCTGCCACAAGCAACGCGGGCAAGTAGCTTGCCAACAGCGTGCTGCGCAGGATGAGCATCGCCAGCAAAA
>WQXF01000024.1 GCA_009784985.1 Clostridia bacterium
AATCTATCTCAGCTCCCATTAAGCCATAACGCCATCAGCGGCACCATTAAATTCGTAAATCAATTGAGCGATTACGCGGGCGTGCTATCGCAACACGTGGTGCAAGGGCGGCCGCTGTCCGACGAGGATCTGCAGCAGTTGGAAATCATGATGGAAAACTGTGCGCGGCTCAACCTGCAGATACGGGAGATCGAAGGAGACATCGCTAGCGGCAAGGCGCTGGGTGAGGCCGAAATGCTCTTTTGGCAGGATGCCCAAGAGGACGCGCCGCCCATGGAGCGGGCCGCAGGCAGCAAAAACGGCATCGAATACCCGCAATTGGTGTACGACGGGCCCTTCTCCGACGGCAAACATCAAGGCCCGGCGCTAGCGCTGGCTGGCTTAGACATCATCACCCCGGAGCAAGCCAAGGACATCGCCGCAGATTTTGTAGGCAGGGAGCGGATACACAGAGTAGGCGAGGGCGTCAATACCGAAGGCACCATCGCCACCTACGGCGTTTCTTTGCTCACCGACGACGGCACGCTCCACGTGCAGGTATCCCGGCAGGGCGGTAAGATTCTGTGGATGATACCGGAAGCGGCGGGCTTTGGCGGTGGGCTGGACGTGGGCGAGTGCGCCATGCTGGGGTACGAGTTCCTGAGCTCCAGGGGTTTCGGCCACATGGAGCCCAACTATTGGCAGACCTATGACGGCCTCGCCATCATCAACTTTGCCGCTGCCGAAGATGGGGTGCTGCTCTACCCCGATCTGATCAAGGTACAGGTGCGCATGGACACCGGCGCCATCGTAGGCTGGGAGGGCAACAACTACCTGATGAACCACCGGGTACGCACCCTCACCCGTCCGGTGTTCACCAAGGAGCAGGCCGCGGAGCTGGTAAGTGAGCGGCTCATCATCGACCGCACGCGCCTGTGTGTGATTCCCACCGACCAGGGCGAGCGGCTGTGTTATGAGTTCGGCGGCTATTGGGCCGGGCGGTATTACTTGGTGTACGTAGACGCGGTGCAGGGCGTGGAGGTCAACATCCTGCAGATCATCGATACCGAGGGCGGACGGTTGAGTGCGCAGGAAATTTATAACAACCCGCCCAGCCGAAGCGCACCGGTATCCACCCGCAGCGCACCCATTGCGTAGTGTACGCCCCCCACCCACTCCGTAAAGCCGCCGTGATCGTCGCTGCCAGCGGTGATGCACAGGCCGTGGGCGTGGCAAAAATTCAGGCACGTGCGCAAAACCGCTGCGCTATGGGCCGGGTAGTAGCACTCCATACCGTCTATGCCCAGCCCCGCCAGCCGAAAAAGGTGGGTGTTCAGCTCGTCTTTGGGCAACATCTCGCCTGGATGGGCAAGTATGGCCAAGCCGCCTGCCGTGTGAACGGCGGCGGTTATCTTTTCAACAGGGGGAAAGCCCGCCGGACGGCAATCATATCGCGCGTAATACTCCATACAGGCCGGATAGGCGATCTTATATCCCTTAAAACGCAGGTAGTCGATGCCCTTCCAGCCCCCGCGAGAGGAGTCGCGCTCATACGCCGCATATTCCGCCAGATCCAACTGGGGATCAACGGTGCGCATCCGATCAATCAAATCGATACTCACCTGCTCCAGGATGCGTTGGTTTTCCGCCAGGAGCGATCCCAAGGCCGGATGGGCAAAGTCGCATCCAAAAGCCAAGATGTGCTGATCTCGGCCCTCATACGATGCGTTGATCTCCACCCCCGGCACAAAACCGATGCCCACCTCAGTACAGGCCGCTGCCATGGATCCATGGCCTGCTATCGTATTGTGATCACACACCGCAAGGATGCCGATGCCCTGGGCTTTGGCGGCCCGCGCTACTTCTGCGGGCGAACGGGTGCTATCGGAAAACCAGGTGTGGACGTGCAGATCGGCCAGCATAGCGTTCCCTCTCCCTCAATCAATGTGTTTTTGATTTCATACTAGCAAACTTTGCATGGTTGCATTATACTCTGTTTATGGAAACACTGCAATGATGAAGGAGACGCGCATATGGAACATAACATAATTTTCTGCTTTACCGGCACAGGCAATTGCCTAAAGGTTTCAAAGGATATTGCCGCTTCCCTGCCGAACTGTAGCATACGGCATATGGGCCGCGACAGCGCCGATGTGGATATCTCCGCAAACAAAAGGGTTGGGTTTGTATTCCCCGTTTACTTTCTGGGGCTGCCCTTGCAGGTGAAAGAGTTTATCGCCAAACTGAAAGTGCCGCAGGATTTTTCGGGGTATTTTTTCTGCATTGGAACCTTTGGCCTCATACCCGGCAACGCATCTAGGCAAGTCAATGCCCTATTGCGGCAACAGGGGCAAGAGATACAATATGCAGCGTATATAAAGATGGCCGACAACGCCATCGCATTTTACGGCAGCAAACCCAATCTGGATAAGTTGTCCATCTCATATCAGCGCCACATGGCCCACATCATCCCCGCGATTGATTCGCTGCACATCCAACAAACTGGCGGGGAATTAGGCCTTGTAAAGGCCTATTACAACGCACAAATCCCCAAGATGCAAAGCCGGGACGCGGGCTTTAGCATTTCAGAGAATTGCACTGCATGCGGCATGTGCGGGGACATATGCCCGGCGGGCAACATCCGCATCACAAACGGAACGCCGGTGTTCCGCCATCAATGCGAGCAGTGTATGGCCTGCATTCAATTATGCCCTCAAAAAGCCATTGACTACAATAACAAATGCGCCCGCCGCCAAAGGTACAGGCATCCAGATATCAGCCTGAATGAACTGCACACTTTTCTTTCGAGCAAAAAACAATAGGAGACTAACAAATGAAGTACATCACCAATCCCAAAAACGGCGAAAAGCTTTCGGCACTGTCTTTTGGCTGCATGCGCCTGCCCAACGACGAAAAGCTGGCCGAACGCCTGGTGGCGCGGGCTATTGAAGCGGGGGTAAATTATTACGATACCGCCTACATCTATCCGGGCAACGAGGCGCTCACCGGGCGCATTCTGGCCAAAGAGGGCCGCCGGGATAAAGTGCGCATCGCCACCAAACTGCCCCATTACATGGTAAAAAAACGCGCCGATATCGACCGCATCTTTGCCACGCAATTGGAGCGGCTGCGCACCGACCGGGTGGAGTATTACATGATGCACATGCTCACCGCCCCGGCGGACTGGCAGCGGCTCATCGAACTAGGCGTGCTGGACTGGGCCGAGCAGGAGCAAAAGCGCGGGCGGATCGTCAACCTGGGTTTCTCCTTCCATGGGCGGCAGCAGGCGTTTATCGACCTGGTAGACGCCTACGGCTGGGATTTTACCATGATCCAATACAATTACCTGGACGAACGCAACCAGGCCGGTACCGCCGGGCTGCGGCACGCCGCCACAAAAGGCCTGCCGGTAATCATCATGGAACCGTTGCGGGGCGGCAAGCTGGCCAATCCTCCGGCAGCGGCAGCGGAGTTGTTTGCACAATCCGGCGCGGGCCGTTCCCCTGCGGAATGGGCGTTGCGCTGGTTGTGGAACCACCCCGAGGTCACCACGGTGCTCTCCGGCATGAATACCGAGGCCATTTTAGAAGAAAACCTGCGCGTGGCATCGGATGCCGCAACCGGCGCGCTCACCGAGACCGATCTGGCGCTGATCGAGCAGGCCCGGCAAATCATACAGGGCAGCATCCGCGTGCCCTGTACAGTGTGCGGCTATTGTATGCCTTGTCCCCGGGGCGTGGACATCCCCGCCTGCTTCTCCGCCTACAACGATATGAGCGTGGAAGGCCGCGTGATGGCGCGGGTGCAGTACGCGCTGCGCGCAGGCAATCACAATCCCTCCAATTGCAACCGGTGCGGCGTGTGCGAACCACGCTGCCCCCAGGCCATCCCCATCCGCGAAGGCCTGGCCGAGGCAAAAAAGGCGCTGGAGGCTTTCCCCTACCGGCCAGCCAGATTTGTGGTGAAAAAATTTATGAGGATGACCTAAATGAAAACAAAAGCCCAGGTTTGTATCCTGGCGTATGTTGCGCTGTTGTTGTTGATGTGTGTTCCCAACGCACACTCGGACGCCAGCACAAACATCGTTTTTGTTGGAGATAGCATCACCGCCCGGTGTGATTGGAGCGAGTTGCTCCCTGATTATCGTACTGCAAACCAGGGTATCGACGGCGATATCGTCCTGGACGTATTGGAACGAATCGACGATGTAATCGCCCTTGAACCCAACAAGCTGTTTTTGATGATCGGCATCAACGATATCCTAATCGGTTATGATATGGGAATCATTCAACAGGATTATGAGGATTTGCTGGACGTAATCCAGGGCAACCTGCCCAACGCAAGGGTATACGTTCAAAGCGTTCTGCCCGTGGAGTGGCAGGATATCAACGAAACGATTGTAGGCTTTAATTCCTTCATCCAGCAAGCGTCTGTAGAGCGTGGGTTTGAATATATTGACCTGTATGACGATTTCTTGGATGAGCACGGCCAGCTTAAGCCAGCGTTCTCTGCCGACGGCCTGCACTTAACGGAGGAAGCGTATCGCCTTTGGGCAGCGCTTATAAATAAATATCTATAAAACAGGAGGGTGTTTTGAATGGAAAAATTGACTCTGCGAAAAATCAGTTTCGGGTCGTACATCAAACTCTTTTTGCTTGGCGGCGTTAGCCTTGGGGTCGTTATAGGCGCACTTCTTTTCATTATGGCGCTTTTCGGACTCCCAGTCACGTCCAATATTGGAACCATTGAATTTGAAGGCATAGCAGCCGGATTCTTTGCCTTATTGATCGTTCCATTGGCTCTTGCACTTGTATTTGGTTTTTTCTCGCTTTTTATGTATCCCTGTTTCCGGCTGATGCTAAAAATATTTAACGGCATTAAAATCAAGGCGTTCATCAAGACGCCATTAAACTCCGGCATCGATAATGATATTCAAGACAGTTCATTTGTTTAACGGTCGGCTAAAGCCAGCGTTCTTTACCGACGGCTTGCACTTAACGGAGGAAGCGTATCGGTTTCGGGAGATACTTATAGAGGAATATCTATAAAAATGTTTTGAGGTTGACAAATCGCTTTTTGGGGTATATGATAGTAGCGTGGTTAGAAGCCATGCGTGAACCAGCCCTTGGCGTGTAGACCTCCCACTATCCGGGATGTGTCGAGGCCAAGGGCTTTTTACGAAAGAAAGGTGGCCAATCAATGGAGATTGCAGTTTTGGTAGATGGTGCTTTTTATCTGAAACGTGCGCGCGCGCTGTTTGGCGACAAATCCCCAAAAGACCGCGCATCTGAGCTGATGCAATATTGTAACAGACACATAAACGAAAAGGAGACAGGAAACAAACTATATCGGATATTTTTCTACGATTGTCCTCCCTCAGCCAAGAATGTATACCACCCTTTATCGAAAAAAAATGTATCCCTTCGTAAGAGTTCTCTTTTTGCGTGGGCTACTGAATTTCAATCTGAACTCACCACCAAACGCAAACTCGCCTTACGGCGCGGCGAACTGCTCGAAAGTTCCGCTGGTTACATCCTAAATCCCGAAATCGTAAAGAAGCTATGTGACGGCTCCCTTAGGATTGAAGATTTGCATGAAAACGATTTTAGCCTCGATATACAACAAAAAGGGGTGGATATGCGAATTGGATTAGATATCGCTTCCATTGCCTATAAGCAACAAGCAAAACAAATCATTCTCATCGCCGGTGATAGCGATTTTGTGCCTGCTGCAAAGCATGCACGCAGAGAGGGAATTGACTTTATTTTAGATCCCATGTGGAACCCCATCAAGCCCAGCCTTCATGAGCACATCGATGGGCTTACATCCTGTGTAAGCAAGCCGCCCAATAACATCAACGATCCTCTATACGCAATAAGAGAGTAACCCAACTAAAATGCGAGAGGCAGATAATCAATGGAATTGTATACAGAGGATTTGGTCTTGCGGACTGTTACAGATAATGACATAGACGAAGTTGCAAGGATGTGGGCGTTCGAAAAGGGTAGCATTTCGATAGATGAAGCCCATAAAGCTATTCAAACCATGCAAAGCAATCACAAAAAGAACCAGCATGGATACATCTATCACTTGTGTTTTGCAGTATTTGAAAAAGGAAAAAACACTATTATTGGTTGGTGTGGCCTGGATGGTAAAACCAGTGGAAAATTGCATATTTTTTATTTGATTGATTCTGGATATAGAAACAAAGGCTACGCCACACAGTGTGCCAAAAAGCTTCTCGCCTACGCATTTGATGAAGTGCAAGTACCCTATGTAAATGGGGGCTGCGATAAAAGCAATATTGCATCATACAGGGTGATGGGAAAAATCGGCATGAAGCAAATTGCCTTTGAAGAGAATGGTGATCCTTTATTCTTTATGGATACTGATTTGTATCATGCCCATACCACCTAGGCATCCGCCGCTTGTGCCCGCTAACCCCATGATATCGATCCAACACCGCACGATCAGTAGCGTTTGCTGTACCCTCCAGCAAAAAAGCATCAATGGCGCGATAGGTAATGCCCATGTCCGCCTCGTCGGTTTGGCCCTCAAACAGGCCTGCCGAAGGGGCTTTTTTGAGTATGTTAGCCGGGGCGCCCAGGTAGCGCAAAAATGCATATACCTCGGTGGCAGTAAGATCGGCGATGGGGTTAAAATCGCAGGCGCCGTCGCCCCACTTGGTAAAGTAGCCCATGTAAATCTCGCTGCGGTTGCCGGTACCGGCCACCAGCATACCCTCTTGGGCGGCAATGGCATACAGGGTGGTCATGCGCAAGCGGGGCGCGATGTTGATGTCGGCGGGGCCGCTGAGCGGCCCTTCACCTAGGGCCGCAATCAGCGCGTTCTTTACGGCGGTCAAATCCACCATGCGGGTTGCGATGCCATATTGCTCGGCCAACGCCTCGGCGTCAGTTTTGTCCTCGCCCAAATTACGGGCCGAAGCGCAGGGCATGATCACACCCAGCGTGTTTTCGCAGGCCTTTTTGCAGAGGATGCCTACCAGCGCGCAGTCCTTCCCGCCGCTGTTGCCAAAAACGATTCCCTTCGCCCCGGACTCAGCCAACAGCCTGCGGATGAAGGCTACTCGGTCGTGTAGCTCTTGTTCGTAGTCTCGCATGTTTCCTCCATACGGAATGTACAGTGTACAATGTAATTTGTACACTTCCCGCTATAGCGTCACTTCCACCTTATGCACACCACCATCAAACACCGGCAACAACGTCCCCTCTATCTCCTTGCCGTTCACTTTGATAGAGCGCACGCCCCGGCTTACGCCGGACTCGTTGCGGATCGTGATATCGTACACCGCGCCGCGATAGGCCCGCCGCACGCCGTACTCCTTCCACTCCTTGGGGATGCACGGGTCGATGCGCAGGCCGTCGTAGTCGGGCTTGATGCCCAGTATGCTTTGCGTGATCACAAAGTAATTCCATGCGGCGGTGCCGGTGAGCCAACTGTTTTTAGCCTGCCCGGCGTTGGGTGCGTCTTTGCCCGCAATCATTTGTGAATACACGTAGGGTTCGGTTTTGTGCAGGTGGGATATCTCCTCGCGATAGGCGGGAGCGATCTTGCGGTACAGAGCAAATGCGCGATCCCCATCGCCCAGCACGGTTTCGGCGGCGATGATCCACGGGTTGTTGTGGCAAAAGATGCCCGCGTTCTCTTTATATCCCGGCGGATACGAGGAGATTTCGCCCAGTTCCTTATGATAGCGCTTGTAGGCAGGCTGTTGGAGCACGATGCCGTGCTCAGTCTCCAGCCGGTCGCGCACGCTGTCCAGGGCGCGCCGGGCCTTGCCGTCTTCCACGCCGATACCGGCCATCACACAAAAGCCCTGGCTCTCGATAAAAATCTGCCCGTCTTCGCACTCGCGGCTGCCCACCTTGGCCCCAAAGGCATCGTAGGCGCGCAGGAACCAATCGCCGTCCCAACCGCTCTTCAGCACCGCCTGGCGCATCTCGGCGATGGCTTTTTCGGCGCTTGCGGCACGATCAGCCAAACCCTTGCGGCGCAGCATCGCCACCAGCTCCGGCCCGATGGACACAAACATACCGGCGATCAGCACCGATTCGGCCACCCGGTCGTCGGGGGCATTGGGGTTAAAGTAGGTTTGGAAGCTCTCGTCGGGTTCGGTGGAGAAGCAGTTGAGGTTCAGGCAATCGTTCCAATCGGCCCGGCCAATCAAGGGCAGCTTGTGGGGCCCCAGGTTGTTGATCACATGGCCAAAGCTGGCCTGCAAGTGCTCCAGCAGGGAACCGCAGTCGTTTGGATCGCTGTCGTAGGGCACCTGTTCGTCCAGTATGGCAAAGTCGCCTGTCTCTTTAATATAAGCGGCTACCCCGGCGATGAGCCACAGGGGATCGTCGTTAAAGCCACCGCCAATGTCGTTGTTTCCCTTCTTGGTGAGGGGCTGGAATTGGTGGTAGCAGCCGCCGTCCCGGAACTGAGTGGCGGCGATGTCTAGTATGCGCTCCCGGGCGCGTTCCGGGGCTTGGTGCACAAAACCCAGCAGGTCTTGGGAGCTATCGCGAAAGCCCAGGCCGCGGCCGATTCCACTCTCAAACAACGAAGCCGAGCGGGACATATTAAACGTAATCATGCATTGATACGGATTCCAGATGTTCACCATGCGGCCCAGCTTGTCCTCGGCCCCGGTGAGTTCAAAAGCACCCAGTATGCCGTCCCAATAGGCGCGCAGCTCGGCCAGGGCTTGCTCCACTTGGCCGTCGCCGGTCAATTTGCTAAGCATGGCCTTGGCCGGCGCTTTGTTGATCACGCCTGGGGCGATAAACTTCTCCGCCTCGTCCACCTCTACATAACCGATCATAAAGGTGAACGATTGGCTCTGGCCCGGCTCCAGCGTCACTTCGATCCGGTGGCTGCCGATGGGTTGCCAGCCGCTGGCCACCGAGCTGCCGCTTTGATCCTCCATCACGGCACGGGGCGCATCTAGCCCGTTGTACAGCCCCAAAAAGCTCTCCAAATCCGTATCATAGCCGGAGATGGGCGATAGGGAAGCAAAAAACGCATAGTGGTTGCGGCGCTCCCTGTATTCGGTTTTGTGATAGATCACGCCGCCTTCAATCTCCACCTCGCCAATGGAGAAGTTGCGCTGGAAGTTGAGCATGTCGTCTTGGGCGTTCCACAAACAAAACTCCACAAAGGAAAATAACGAGACGCTCTTGGGGGCCGCCCCAGTGTTTTCCAACGTCAAACGATGCACCTCGGCGTTCATGCCCATGGGCACAAAGGCCAGCTGCTCGGCACGCAGGCCATTTTTTTCGCCGGTGATGCGGGTATAGCCCATGCCGTGGCGGCAGGTGTAGGCATCCAGCTCGGTGCGGGTGGGCCTGTAGCCGGGGTTCCACACGTTTTCTCCATCGCGGATATAAAAATAGCGGCCATTGCCATCTACCGGGATGCCGTTATAGCGATAGCGCAGAACACGGCGCAACCGCGCGTCCCGATAGAAGCAGTATCCGCCGCCTGTGTTGGAGATCAGGCCAAAGAACCGCTCGCTGCCCAGGTAGTTGATCCATGGATAGGGCGTGGTGGGTGTGGTGATCACATATTCCCGATTGGCGTCGTCAAAAAATCCGTAACGCATGCGGCGCTCCCCCTCTTCTGTTTTGGCTATTGGTACTGTACCACAGCCGAGGGGAAACGCCAAGGGGTTTCGTAGGTTTCGTAAATTTATATGTAAATTTATAGAGCAAGCTTATCCTATAGCTTGCCATTGCGAAGTTCTTCCTGAAGCTTTTCTATGGCTTCATCATAAGGGCGGGTTCGCCCAGCAGCAGCGGCCTCTAGTCCCTCATCAATCAAGCAACATAACTTATTGACATCAGTTTGTTTCTCGCAATTGCTTCGTAATTCTGAGCTTGGCATGATCATTGGCATTTACACACCCCCATAAAAATCTGACATTAATGTATCAAAATAACGTCAGAATAACAAGCGAAACGAACAGACTCACCCTAATCTTTTGCGTTGGCCTTGCCGATCACCTGCGGAAAGCTCTTTTTCATCTCCTTCATCACCGTGATGCGGTAATGGAAACGAATCGACGGGGTGTCGCACACCTGATAAAACGCACGCTTTACCCGCTCGAGCACCATGCGGCCCCGGTCGCAGGTATCACAGTTTAGGATCAATGCGTATTTCGACGGGCCAAAGCGTGAGATGATATCGCCCTTGCGTAGGTTGTTGCACAACACATCCATCAGGCCCTTCATGATCTCGTCCAGCTTTAATGGTTCGATGGGCTGATAGTCGGTGGCATTCACCATGATCAGCGCCAGGAAGATCACCTGGTCGGAACGCTCCAGCGCACGCAACTGCAGGTGATAAAACTCCTTAAATACCGAATACTCGCACACAAAGGCGGCGTCGGGCTCCTGATAATCCTGCAGGTCGGTGGCAATGCCGTCGATGTCCGCGCCCAAGGATTGGGTGGCGCGCACAATCTGCTTGTAGAAGTTGCGGATGCCCTCGGGGGGCTGCACGTCCAGATAGCGCATGTGCATATTGCTCACATGTTTGTATTGCAGCAGGGCCTCGTTGTTGCGGTTGGTTTTGACCAGGGCGTCCATCAGGGCCACATGGAGCTCCTCGTCAAAGGCGTCCACGTCCAGGGCGGTGCGACACACGCGGATCAATGTGTCGTACGCCTCCCGCTCCCGCAGCAGCGCCACGTACTGATGGGCCAAACGCAGGTACTCGTTGCGCAGGTAGGCCATGCGCGAAGCGATCCATTCTTCGTTAGCGCAGCCCACAAGCAAATCGCCGGTGTAGATTTCCTGCATCTCATCAAACTTGCGGGAGGCCTGCATAGATAGCTTGGTGACACCCTTCAGTTCCTTGCACAGGCGCTCAAAATCAAACAGATCCACCCGGATGTCCAGCTCGTTGTTCCACCGGTAGGTAGACCGTTCAGTTACGATGCAAGCGCCCAGGCGCTCGTCGCAACTGGCCAATAGGGACCGCACGCGGCTAACCAGGGTTTTGAGCGCGTTTTCCGGGTTGCTGGATTGATCGTTGGGCCACAGGGCCTCACAAAGCTTGTGGTTGGGGGTAAACTCGTTGCGATGCAGCAAAAGATACTGAATCAGCGTTTGGCCTTTTCGTGTTTTGCTCAGCGCCTCTTCAATGCTTTTTTCGTCGATTAGGATATCGAACCGCCCAAACATTTTGATGCGGATACTCGGTGCCATCGTAAAGATCCTCCGATCTGTTTAAGTAAGCCTGCGCTCCAACACATCCGGGTTGCTGGCGTAGAGGAGCGCATTTTCTTTGGTGATCTTTTTTTCTTTGAACAGGCGGAGCAGTTCGCTGTCCATGGCGCGCATGCCCTGGGCCGCGCCTGCAAAAATAGCGTTGTCCAACTGGTGCCCCTTGCCCTCCCGGATGATGTTTTGAATGGCGCTGTTGGAGATCATGATCTCAAACACCGGCTCCACCTTTCCGTCTACCGTGGGGATCAACTGCTGGGATATCACCGCTTGCAGCACCATCGATAGCTGGATGCGCACCTGCTGCTGCTGATTGGCGGGGAATACGTCCACGATGCGGTCAATGGTTTTTGCCGCGCCCACCGTGTGCAGGGTGGAGAGCAGCAGATGGCCTGTTTCGGCGGCGGTAAGTGCGGTTTGGATGGTTTCGTAATCGCGCATTTCGCCCAGCAAAATCACGTTGGGCACCTGGCGCAGGGCGGCGCGCAACGCCTTAGCAAAAGACTCGGTGTCGTTGATCACCTCGCGCTGGCTCACAATGCATCCTTGGTGAGAGTGGATGTACTCGATGGGGTCCTCCAGCGTGATGATGTGGCCGGTGGTGGAACGGTTGATGCGATCGATCATGCAGGCCAGGGTGGTGGTTTTTCCGCTGCCGCCCGGCCCGGTCACCAGCACCATGCCCCGTTTGATCAAAGCCAAATCCAGCGCCACATCCGGTATGTTCAGCGCTTTGGGGTCGGGCAACCCAAAGGGCACAACCCGGAGCACCGCTGCCAAAGAGCTGCGCTGCTTGTACGTATTGCAACGGAAGCGCCCCAGCCTGGAGATGGAGATGGAAAAGTCGTCGTCACCCTTGGTGAGCACCTCCACCATGTTACGATTGCATGCCAGCTGATACATCTCAGTGATCAGGCGCTCACACTCGGTGGTGGACAGTTGGTCCTCCGATACCTGGGTAAACACGCCGCGCACCTTGGCCGTAATAGGGCGGCCCGGCACAAGGTAAATATCCGATCCGCCCATCTCCGCGGTTTTGGCAAGCATAAAAAGCAGTTCCATGCCGATCTCCTCCGTAAATCTAGTCTTCGGTATACAAGTCCAGATCCTGCTCCGCATCCCAGGATGCATCGTCTTCCAGCTTGTGGCTGATTACGATGTAGCGTGGCCCGGAAAGGGTCAGCGGCACCCTAAGCAGCGCTTCTAAATAGATATCGTTGTGAACGGGCGCGGTCACGCGCAGCATGGGCCCGCCCGCCTCACGCACCAGTTGCTCATAAACAGCCAAGTCGCCCGCGGCGGTTTCCCGGGCTTCCAACAGTTTGCCGTCGATCTGAGCCAACTCGTGCTGCACCTGGGCGGCGGCCTGGTAGTAACTGCGCGTCATGTCCAGGTTGCGCTGGCTTAGGGTGGCGTCGTTTTGTGCCCCGGCCATAGCCAAAATGGCCAGCGCGGCCATCAGCAGCGTCACCAATATCATTAGCAGCGAAGCCATGCCCGGCCCGATCCGGAATCCGGCCTTCTGGCCTTTTTCACCTCTCACTCAGCGCACCTCCTCCAACGGGACGTAACGAACCGCCGGCAATACCACCAGCGGAGCCGCCTCCTCCGCACCATATTCCGCGCTGCCAAACACGCGCACCGTGGCGGAAAGTATCTTGCCAGCTTGGGTAGTTACTTCGGGCTCCACGTGCGCTTCTATCACCAGCCCGGCCTCGGGCCGCCGGTGCACATGGGCGCCTTCATCCGCGCCGGAAAACCGTTCCACCCAATCCTGGGCTACAATCAACGCACGCTCCAGTTGCCCGCTGTGGGCGCTTTTTTGGCGCGCCGCCACAAACATCTGCACCACGGTTACCGCCACCAAAGAAAAAACCAGTATTACAATAACCAGTTCGGTAAGCAGCACGTCGTTTTTGTTTCTACCCAACATTCTGCGGCCTCCTACGCCTTTAAATCACCGCTTGCGAACGCAAGCGCAGGTACATGGATTGTTCAGCGCCGTCGGGCATGGTAACGCTCAGCTCCAGCCCGCCATCGGCCAAACGCACGTCAAAGGCGATGATCTCGGTGATCGGGTCGCCCGCCCAAAGATCCTCAATGTCCAGGGGTTCGCCGTCGTCCAGCACGGACAGTTCGTACAGCGCGCCGCCCTGGCCGTCTTCATCGGCCAGGTAATAGATACGGGTTACATACATCTCGCCGTCGTAGGGTTGCTCAAAAGTCAGTACGGCCACCCCGCCTATCTGCTCCACGGCCACAGCGCCCGCCTCGTCTCCGGCGCGCACTTTACTGGTAATGTAGGTAAGCGACGTGCGCACGTGGGCGTTGGTTTCAGCGGTGTCGGTAATCCTTTGATATACACCTGCGCCAATCAACACCAGCAGCAGCGAAAACAACGCGTACATGCCAATCAGCAAAAACACAAATACCCCACTGATGCTGCGCCCCGATCCGGCGCCTTTTTTAGAACGCATCATAAAACGCTTCCTCAATTCCGCCGTCGCTGCCCGTGGAGAAAACCTCGATAGACGGCATCACGTTCCGCCCAAACACGCTGTAGGATACAATAAACCTATCGCTATCGATCACCACACCGTAGTTGTCGGTTAGGTAGTCCAGCGTATCCGGATACCGCCCCTCCAGCGCGTAGCAAGTGACTGCCGCGCGGCGGAGCGCGTTCTCCAGTGTGGCAAGCTGCTGGGCATACATGCGCTCCCCAGCCTGGCCCAACAGTGATACCGACACAAAAACAACCAGCGCAAGGCCCAGCGCCGAAAGAGCCACCGTACGGGGCCACCGGGACTTTTGTTGATACAGACGCATTTTTTTGCTTTTTGTTTTGATCTTTTTACCGTGCGCTACATTCTGTTGAGGCTCCGCCATGTGTCTCACACCCTTCCGCCTGGACATTGATTATTTATAGAATAGAAGAAATGATGCTGATCATGGGCAGCATAACCGACAGCAGGATGGCCCCAATGATGACGCTAAGCATGATCACCAGCGCGGGTTCGATCATCGCCACCAAGCGGCTGATGTCCTGTTCGTTGCGCTCCTGATAGATGCCCGCCAGCTTTTCCATCACATGTTCGGTTTGCCCGGTCATAAACCCAATTTGGATCATCTTGTTGTGCAGCTCTTCAAACAGGCGCACATCGGCCACGGCGCTGGGGAAGGCCACGCCATCCAGCATCTTTTCGCCGCAACGCTTCACCTTGGCCCGGGCGTCGGATTCATCCATCACGCTTTCGATCAGGCCCATGGCCTCTTGCAGCGGGTATCCGCTCTTAAGCATCATGCCCAAGTTGGCGGCAAAACGGCCCGCGGCGATCCGTTCGGCCATCCGCCGCACCGGCACAAACACCTTGCCCAGCCAGGCAGACACGGCAACCCGCTTGGAGGTGCGCAGCAGCAACGCAATCACCAGGGCGATGAGTATCAGCACGCCCACCCCAATCAGCACCGCCATGCCCAGGCCCATACCCAGGTTCATCAGCGCACTGGCCGAGGCGGATATCTCCGCGCCCAAACTGCGGTACACCTGGCGGAAGATGGGCAGCACCTGCCACACCAGCACCACGATCACCACGGCCATCATAACGATTAGGCACAGGGGATAAAACACCGCGCTCTGGATGGAACGGCGAGTGGCTTCCTCCCGGGCGTAGTAGGTGCTCAGCGAAGCCATCACCTCGTCCAGCTTGCCGGTTTGTTCGCCGATGTACACCATCCGCACCAGATAGGGCGGGAAGGCTTTGGTCTCGCGTAGCGCCTCATGCAACGAGCCGGTACTCTTCACGGCCTCGTTGATGGCAGCAAAAGACGGGCCAAAGGCCGTATCCTTATAGTTGTTGCACAGGGCCTCAATGCCATCGTGGAGCGCCACACCGGAGCCCAGAATCAGGGCAACCTGCTCGCAGAACATGCTGATCTCACCGGCCGGCAGATAATGCGGCTTTTTTTCTTCTATCCTGGTTCCTTGCAAGTTTTCCATCCTTTGGGCCCCCTAATATCGTCTTTCCTCGGTGTATTTTTCGGCTTTATTGCCCACGGCGGCATATGTTGGATCATAACGATACCATTTTCCGTCTACCTTTACGTTGTTCCATGCATGGTATGTTTTGTCGGCATAACCGATCACCAGCTGGGCCGGGATACCCTGCACACGTAACATACAGGCCATCAGCGCCGCATAATCAAAACAAATGGCCTTTCGTTCGGCTAGCACCGCGTCCAGATCGGGCAAATACCCCTTCTTGGCGCTGTTTGCGCGGATATGGTGGTAGGCGATCCGGCGGGTGCAAAAGGCGTAAATCGCCTTGATTTTTTCCTTGTCGTCGGTAAGCCCTTCACACAACTCATAGGATAAGGCCACGGCTTTGCTGGCAGCGTTATAGCTCACATACTGGTTTGGGTACAGGTAAGGAAGATCCGGATGATCCAACTTAACGGTGATGGTGGTGGATGCTACTTGAGCGAATTGGCCCTTTTTTTGGCTCTCTTGGAATACCTGCACCTTGTACTTGCCATCGCCCATTTGCAGTGGGAACACCTCGTATTCGCCCCGCCTGTTTAAATCATAGTCCATGTTTTTTTGGCCCTGGGTGATGCGCACTTTGAGCCGCTTGCTTGACTCCTTGGTGTATCTCACCATCACGTACCCTTGGGAAGCGTTGCCGTAATCGACCACCGCGCCGCTCTTGCTAAACACGGCCTTTTTATCTTCGGAAAGCCGGGGCAGCAAGAGGGGTGGATTGCCCCCTTTTTGCGCCGCGGCGATAGCAAGGACGGCACACAAAACCATTAGGCAAGCGCCAACGATAAGCATGAATTTGACCGCTACCCTTGTACGAGAAACGCTCATGCCTACCCTCCCATTCTTCATGGCAGAATGCAACTTCCAGTTACACCAGTCATCGACATTGTATCACATCATGTCACAAAAACAAGAGGCCCAATATTAAGCCCAATATGAAAAAAAGATGAAAAAGCACCTGTTTCGAGCCGTTTCTTAAGAGTTTTTAAACTTTAATTCATATTGTTTGCCACGCTCCTCGGAGCCATCCGTGTAACGAAACACCCGCCAAGCGCCCCGCACAGCCACCAATATAGGCAGCGCAAACAGCATACCCCATACCCCCCACAGCATCCCTCCTGCCGACAGCGCCAGCATCACTTCAACGGGGTGCAAACCCGTATATCCGCTGAGTATCCTTGGCGACAAAATATTGTTTTCGATTTGCTGCACCGCAATCACCACCCCCATCGCCCACAAAACGCGAGCTAATCCACCTGACAGCGAGAACAAAAAAATCGGAATCGCACCCAACACAGGGCCAAAGTAGGGAATGAGATCAAACAGCATCATCCACGCGCCCAGGGCCAACCACGCGGGCATGCCGATGCACAGCAGCCCCAGCGCCGTAAGGGTTCCTACAAAAACCGATACCACCCCTTGCCCGCAAAGGTATCCGCCCACCTCCCGGCGCATTGCGGCGGCGGCCAGCAGCGCCCGCCTGCGGTAAGCCAGAGGTACCAGCATGGCGGCCCGCTGCAAAAAAAACTCGCGATCACGCAAAAAATAATAGGCCAGCACAACGGCCACCACGATTCTGGAAAGGCCCACGGCCAGCCCGCCCATCTGCCGGGCAGCCCCTTGAATGGCATCGGCGGCAAATCGCCCGGCCTGCTGCCAGATGCCCTCATCCCACAAGCCGGGCAAACCCATCCCCTGCAAACCCGCAGACACTCCATCGGCCAGCCCGCGCAATTGTTGAGCCAGGGGCCGCGCCTGCTCGCCCAGCAAGGCGATTTGGTGAACGAGTGGGGGCAGCAGCAGGGTGAGCAGAGCGGTAATACCCAGCAACAGCAACCCCAGCGCAAAAAGGGCCGCCATGCTGCGGCCCAACCTATTTTCGAAACGCTTACAAAGGGGCGATAGCGCCCAGGCAATGGCCGCGCCCAGCAACACCTGGAAAAGCAATGCCCAAATCAGCCCACGAAAAAAGAAAAGTCCTGCCGCCGCCAGCGCGGCCAGCGCCCACCATTTGCCCTGCTTCCACCAAACCCACGCCCGCGCCTCACCTTCCAGCGTGCTCACCGCCCTCTCCCCTGGATCCAGGGAGGTAAGGGGGAAAATCGAAATCCCCCCTCCTCCCCCTTGCGCCCCCGCCGCTTACCTATGCCACATCCCCGTCATCTGCCTTCTGATCACCGCGCCGCCCTTATCCAACGCGCGTCTCAGCTTGCGTCCATGGGGCATGAGCATCACGGTCGCGCCAACCGCCATGCCTAGCACGCCGCCCGCCGCCAAGCCCCGAAAAGTAGAAAACCGCATCCGTACTACCTCCCTTCCTCATTCGCAGTGAATTAGCATCCGTCTTCCTTCGCACTCGCCTCTGCCCACTCACACGGCACCACCACATCGCCGGTGAGAGGGTGGATGGTAAAGTCCCGCACCCATCGCCTGCCAACAAACAGATCATCCAACGGGCCAAAGGTGATCTCCAGCGCGTCCACGGCCAAAGTGCGCTCGTCCACCCTGGCGTCGGTGATGCGGCCCAGGCGCATGCCGCCGGTGTCGCTCACCCTGCCCGGATAGAAGGGTTTAGGACACCGACGCTTGCCAACCTCCATCCGCACCAACACACACAGCTCGCCCAGGCACAAAATGGTCTCCGCCGGCACCCATTTGGCCCCGCCTAGCCCGCCCCGCACAGCCAAACCGGCCAAGGAGCCGCCATCCCGGGCCATGGTCACCGCCGATACCCGCCCCAGCTTCTTTTCTCCACAGATCACCGGCAGGCCGATCAAACGATTTAACCTGGTCATGATACCTCCTCGCGGGTTGCAACGACCTTACGGCTCTATTCTCTCCCGGCCGCGGCAAGCCATGCTAGGGGATCGACGGAAGTGAAGGCATAAAAAAATCCTTCTATTCTTTATCAGAAGGACTCCTTCAGGAAGGATTCGCAAATCGTTTCGAATCCATCCAGCGCTTGAGATAAACTCTCTATTTCATCAGGCTGTGCGTGGTTATGTAAATTTTGCAAAAAATCAGCGGGCCAAGGAGCCGTTACGATCACCCTTTTCCCGGTGGTAGGCTGGGCAAAAGCCAGCTTGTACGCATGCAACATCAGCCGAGATCGCTCAACCGCCCGCTTGCCGCCGTACAACGAATCCCCAAGAACCGAGTGGCCAATACTGCGCAAATGCACACGAATTTGATGGGTGCGGCCCGTGATCAGCCGCAGGCATACCAAAGAGTCTTTGCCCACGCGCCCGGCCACATGATATTCGGTGACCGACCCACGCCCCCCCTGGACCACCGCCATGCGCTTGCGATCCTTTGGATCCCGGCCAATGGGGGCGTCGATTTTTCCCTGAGCCTGGGAAAACCCACCCGCGGCCAGGGCCCCATACAGCTTGCACATGGTGCGGGCCTTGAGCTGCTCGCTCAACGCCTGATGGGCAGCGTCGTTTTTGGCCACCAGCAGCAAGCCTGAAGTATCTTTGTCTAACCGGTGCACGATGCCGGGCCTGGCCACGCCCCCCACGCCGGACAGATCCCGCAAATGATACAGCAAGGCGTGCACTAGGGTCCCCGCCTCGTTGCCCGCCGCCGGATGCACCACCATGCCGTTGGGTTTACACACCACGGCCAAATCCGCATCTTCGTACAATATGGTTAAGGGCAGCGGCTCGGGAGTCAGCTCCATGGGCCGGACACAGGGCACCTGCCAGCAAACTTCACTGCCCGCAGATAGCTTAAGGCCAGCTTTGCCCGCCATACGCCCGTCCACGCTCACCAATCCCTCTTCGATCAGCTTGGCCGCCTGGGAGCGGGTAAGCCCGGCTTGCTCCGCCACAAATACGTCAAGCCGGAAGGCTTCGGCCTCCGGCGGCACAACAATATTACCCATGCGATCAGGCGGCGGGCAGCTCATTTGCCTTTTTCTCGTCGGGGTGGCGCAACAAAGCGATGATCAAAAACACCGCCGACACGGTAAGGCAGACATCGGCCACGTTAAACACCGGAAATTGCACAAACTGCACGCTAAAAAAGTCCACCACGTAGCCAAAAAGCAAACGGTCGGCCAGGTTACCGATGCCCCCAGCCAGCAGCAGCCACAGCAGGGCGCTTGCCGACGGTGTGCGGGGCAACGCACGGTAAAGGGCCGTTACCAAGATGATCAGCGCCAGGGACGACAGGGCGATGAGCAGCCAAGTGCGTCCGGCCAGTATGCTAAAAGCCATGCCGGTATTTTGTGTATAGGTAAGGTTGAGCACACCTTCCCATAGCACCCTGGGCGTATCCAGCTCCAGCCATTCCACCACCAGCTGCTTGCTGATGCGATCCACCAGGAAAGCCAAGACACCTGCCCAAACCGTGCGGAACATGCCCTTTCTCCCCCTTTTCCTTACGTATTCTACCTGTTTATCGTTTGGCCAGATTTTCCTGCACGATGCGCACCACGTCGGCCAGGTACCGACCGATGATGGGCAGATTGATCACGGTAACACGCTGCAATACGGCGATGGCAATGGCTCCCAATATTGTAAAACCAATCGCCGTGCCAAACCCCCGGGCCAGCCCGGTTAAAAAATTGACCCAAAGGAGCCGCCGCACGTCATTTAGATAACGCATGTACTCGGTGAGCCGCATTTTTTCTAACGTAAGGCATAGCTCCCGCACGCGGCGCGCCAACCGCGCCTCCTGCCGGTCGGGCCTGCTTTGCCCTTCTTCCATCTTTACCACATCCCCACATTTCCCACAAAACGTAGGGTCTCCAGTGAAAATGGCCGCAATACGCCGTTGCTTTTACTGCTACTTTTTCTTAAACAGATCGCCCTCGGCCCTGAGCAATTGGGACTGATTGTCGATCAACTGCTGGAAACGGGCACGGAAATCCTGTGCGCCTGCGCGCAGAACCGCCATCTCGTCTTCCAACTGCTGGGTTTCGGCCTGGGCATCGGCTCTGATCCGGTCGGCCTGTTCCCGGGCGTCCCGCTCCATCTCTTGGGCGCGCTCCTGGGCGTTGGCCAGGGTCTCGTCGCACACCCGTTGGGTGTTGATGATCATGTTGCGGATGTTCTCTTCTTGCGACGCGTAGTTGGACTCGGGGCGTGCAGGCTGGGCTGAGGCGACTGCCTGGACCTGGGGCTGGGGTTGCGAGGCAGCCCTTTCCGCTTCTTCCTGGGCCTCGGCCAAGCGAGCACTCAACTCGTTGATCTTGTGCTCCATTTCTTCAAATTCATCGGCAATCTCGTCCAAAAACTCATCGACCTCATCTTGATCGTAGCCATGGGCCTTGATTTTGAACTCCTTTTCGCCGATCATCTGGATGGTAACCGCCATCTGAATGCCTCCTCTTTCTCGCTTTGGTGAATACCGGCCGTCACCGGTGGTGCGATAGTACAATGCCCATGCGTCCTTTTTTGGTTAGGCCGCCGATCTCCGTAAGCCGGAACCGCCCCTTGCCCCGTACCGAAACCAGGGCGCCCTGGCCCAAGCGGGCGTCGGTACGTTCCTGGGGCAGGTGATCCACCCGCACCCGCCCCTGGGCAATCATGTCCGCCGCCTCGCCCCGCGAAAGATTCCAGGCAACGGCAAGCACTGCATCCAGCCGAAGGGAAGCCACGGTGTGGTGCCGGGATTCCAGGCGCGGTTGCGGCAGGGCCGGATCACCTTGCGGCACATCGCAGCGGATCGTAGCGCGCCCGGCCTCCTCCAGGGAGGCGGTCAGATAGCTGGCGATATCGGGCAGGGCGGCGCAGTAGGCCGCTCCCTCGCTCACCAGCAGGTCGCCCAGGTTGTCGCGCTCGACACCCTGCCCGAGCATCGCCCCCAACAGGTCACGATGCCCCGGCGCGGCGTAGCGTGAATCCCAACGGAAACGGAGCCAGCACAACGGCCATTCCAACGGCACTTCCGGTTCATCCAAAGCAAAAAACGCGGCAATCCGGCGCTCGGCATCCTCGTATCCACCCCACAGGCGCACCTGGGCGCCCTGCCTGCGGGCCGCGCCCAGCGCCAGCTCAGCCTGGGCCGGATCTAAGAATTTGGTAAACACAGGGATTGCTCTGTGTTTCGCGCGTTTGGCCCACTCCTCCAGCCGCGCCGCCAAGTAGGTATCCGCTCCCCCGCTCATATGCCCCGCAAAATACCGATCACCAACTGGATCAGCAGCATGGCCACCACCGGCGCAAACGCGGTCAGCATGGGATTGCGAGAGGTACGCGTCAGCGCCGAACGAATGGGATTTAAGATCGGCTCAGCCACGCGGCTCAAAAAGCGCATCACCGGGCTGTTTCGATCCACAAACCAGGTGAGCACCACATAGAGTATGAGCGCCCACTGCAACAGGCTCAGGAAGCCGATCAAACCCGCGCGCAATTGATACCACAACATCATCGCCCCATTCGCCCCCTTTTATACGAAGTGTCTCAATACGAAATGTCTGAATACGAGGTGTTCCATCACCTGCGGTGCGCCGAAAACTCCCCGCGGAACGCCGGGCCCGCCATGGGCGGCTGGCTGTTCACCACATCCACGCTGTTGGGCGCCACCAGGTAAGCGCGATGGGATATCTTGGTCATCGTGCCCCTCAAGGCAAAAGACGCGCCGCCCAATATGTCGATCACCCGCTGCGCCAGCATATCGTCCGCCGGTTCCATATTGATAAATACCGACTTGGACTCCAGCAGGGCGTTGATGATCTCTTGGCAATCGTCCAGGGAACGTACGCACACGATGATCTCGCTGTGTTTGTTGGATTGAGGCATGCCCACATCTTCGTGGCGGGGCATGGGCACCACATTGTTGGGCGGTTGCTTGCCCCTTTGATTGTTGCCAAACACGGTAAAGGGCTGGGGCTGCTGGGTTGGCTGTCCAAAGCCTTGCTGTGGAGGGCGCTGCATGGACTGCTGCATAGGCGGCTGCATGGGCTGTTGCGTGGGCTGTGGTGGATACTCTTCTTCTGCATAGTAACCGCGCTGCCCGCCGAACTGGGCTTGGTGCTGAGGTTGCTGCTGAGGCTGATACTGGGGTTGCTGCTGGGGCTGGTATTGAGGCTGCATGGGCGGCCGACCGCCGTACCCATATGGGTCTTGCTGGCCGTAGCCACCGTCGTACTGCCCGCCATATTGCCCACCATAATAGCCGCCGTCGTCAACCGGATAACCATACGGATCGTAGTATGGTTGCTGCGGCTGCAAGACGCCGATAAAACGGCCTAGCTGTTTGATGGACTCCTTTAGGGCCATGCTGTCCCCTCCTGCGGGCTATTAGCGTGGCGCGTCATTATTGACGCGTCCCGAAAATCGCGGATCCAACCCGGACAATGGTAGCGCCCTCTTGGGCGGCCACGATGTAATCGGCGGACATCCCCATCGAGAGGTGCCGCATCTGTACACCGGTAATGTTTTGCTGTGCCATGGACTCAAAGGTTTCCCGCATGAGCCGAAAATAGGGGCGTAAGGTCTCGAGCTCCTGGTTCTCATCCAAATCCGGCATGATGGCCATCAAACCTTGGAGCCATAACCCAGGGCGCCCCCCATACTCCCGCAAAAAATGCGGCAGGTCACCAAGAGACAGGCCCGCTTTTTGCGCCTCTCCCGCAACGTTTACCTGCACCAGGGCCGGTACGCGCCTGCCGATACGCTCGGCACAACGGCCAAGCTCCTGGGCCAGGGCCGGCCTGTCCAAGGAATGGACAAGGCATACCCGATCTATTATATATTTTATTTTGTTGGTTTGCAACCGTCCAATCCAGTGGAGTTCAAAGCCTGGCAGCAGATCGCCTGATTTATCGCGCCATTCTTGGGCTTTGCTCTCACCGATTTGGGAAATTCCGGCGGCGGCAAGCTGGTTGATACGCTGGGGCGGCTGCCCTTTGGTAACCGGCAGCAACAGGGGCGGCGCGCCAAAACGCCGGGAGGCCAACACAAGGGCTTCCCGCAGCCTGTCCACCCGCTGTATCAGTTCCGCACATTCTAACTCCATACGCCGCCTCCTTTCTGGCCAAATTGGGCTAAAATCTGGTCAAAATCCGTTGCCCTTCCACCAGCGATCCCGGAAACACAGGGCGGATGTACGCCCTGCGCTGATCTTGGGAGATCACCGTAACCGGCACAAACGTGGGATTGGGAGCGCCAGCCACCACCACACCCATCACACCACCCTGCTCGATTACCGCCTCTACGGGGGTTGAGAACCCATCCACAAATTCGCCCACCCGCATGCGGGTCGTGCGGATGTTGAGCACCGGGCGTACGTCGGCATGGACTTCCAAGCGCACCAGTATTTCGTTGCCGATCCGCGTGGAA
Source organism: Clostridia bacterium (assembly GCA_009784985.1). Taxonomy (GTDB): domain Bacteria; phylum Bacillota; class Clostridia; order Christensenellales; family Aristaeellaceae; genus WQXF01. Next base: position 23,547 of record WQXF01000024.1, read on the forward strand.
GTGATCACCCTAGCATCCACCAGAAAATCTTGAAACCCTTCCAGCTGCATCTTGTAGTCCTGGCCTTCGCCGGGGTTCCAATCCCGGTCGTTCACCAGCAGCAGCACGTACCAAACATCCGGCGCCACGGTGCGGTAGATGGGTTGCCGGCCCCGCACCACGATATCCTGGGGCAAAGGCCGCCCGGCCAGCACATTGTGCACGTCGGCTGGCGTAAGGTTCATAAAAGTTTGGGCGTTCACGGTATTTTCGTACCCGTCGGTATAGAAACTCACCAGGCTCTCTTCGTGGGCGCTGAAGGTTCTGGTCCAGCTTTCGATTTTGTTGATCTGCGACGCTTCGTTGTTGTAATGAGAGATGAGAGCCGTATCGTCCGGGAAGTATCTGCGCAGATACACTTGCCTGGAGCGCAACGAATCTTTGAGCTGCCTTTCCAGGTTGATCAGGCTGCCCCTGCGGGTGCGCTGAACCACGTTGCGTATGTCGGTGGTAAGGTTGCGGATGGTGTCCTGTATGGGCTCGAGCTGGGTGTCCCCGGCCCGGCCCCGGCTGAGCCTGTCGCGATGATAGGCCTGCAACTCCATGCGCACCCTGTTGAGGCGGTCGATTTCCAGCTGGTTGTACCCCGCCGAATACACCGAGCAGATGTTTTCGCCCGCCCTCACCATGGCGCCTTCTTCGGCGATAAAGTCGATGTTGGTGATGCTTTCGGTGTCTTCCAGCCTTTCATCGCGTACGATCACTGCATGCCCCTCAAGCTGGGTGCCCACGTTTTCTTTTTGCAGGATGGCAGTGGCTTGCCTGCTCCCGCCCACACCGTTGAGCAACAGGTAAAAAGCCGCTCCAGCTATGGCCAGTATCAGCAAAAAGCCAAAAAACCGGGGCTGCACGCGGGCCCGGGGCCTATTGCCAACCGGCGGCATCGTTGGCATGGTGGGCCGGGGCATGCCGGGATGGGGGGGATAATAAGCATTTGGATGTTGCCCGTACATATTTTGATCGTATGGATTCTGTCCGTATGGATCTTGATACATACCCCGCACCCCCTTTCCGCCTGTCCCCATAGTATTGGATAGATTAATCCTTTGTAATCACCCACAAATGATGCAAACGCCCGCCGATGCGCAGCGGGTAACGTTCCTGGGCGGTAAGGCCGGGGGTTTGATCCAGCGCCACACCCATATCTTCGGCGGCCAGCAGCGCCGCCCGCCCTTGGGGGACCAGCATCCGCCACACTTCCCGCAGCGCGGCGCGTATTTCGGTGCCACCCGCAGGCAGCCGCCCCGCCACCGTAAGCAACGAACCATCGGCCACCCGGGCGCAGGCCGCCCCATCCAACAGATTGTACACCACCGAACCCTTGGGCGCTCCGGCGAGTGCGGCCATCACAGCACGCAGATCGGCGCGGATGGCGCCGGTTTTATCGGCCCGCCCCGTGGTGAGCCGCCAGGTGAACACCGTGGCGCGTTCACCGCAGCGGATGAGCCAGAGCTCCACGTCGGGCCGCTCCCGGCGCACGCTCATGCCCGTGTGATTGTGGATCACCTGCTCCAGCAGCGACAGGTAGCGCATGTTGACGGTCGCCAATTGATCGTGCTGCATGGTCACAATGCGAAAGCGCCTGCCGGCTTCCGTTTGCTCTACCTGATCAAAGGGCATACGATCCAGCCAATCACCTGCCACCAGCAGCTTTTTGATGGCCGCATCCAGGTTAGGGACGCCACGCATGGTGTGCAACACCAAAAAGACGTTGTGCAAGTACGAAAAGTTGGGTGTTTGATCCGCGCGGAACAGCACGGCCCCCTCAACGGACCATTCTGCAACCACGCCGGGCTCCCGCCGGAGCAACCCCTCCACCACGCCTTCGAGGCCAGGAATGCAAGTAGCGTAAAAGTTTCTCTTCATCAGTATATTATACCACGTTTCATAAATTTCAGCAAATTAACTCATTCTTAACTCTTTCTTCATAATTTTATCTCAAAAAAGATTTATTGTCAAGAGACGGAGCGATCAACATCTCATTTGTCAACAATAAAATGCACTCCAACCTTGTCTTGTACTTGCTCAAGATGCTCATTCGTCACTGGATTTCCCCTTATGAAAATTTGGGGAAGTGAAACTGATTCGATGAACACCGATAAATCACTAACACGGTTGTTTTGCAGGTTTACCTCCCTTAACTCTGGCAAATGAGACAAGGGTGACAGGTCGCTAACACCATTGTTTCTGATGTGAAGCGTACGAAGGCGCAGAAGTGTAGACAATGGTGATAAATCAGAAATATTGTTGGCATTCAGCTGCAGTGAATACAATCGCTCTAATTCTCTCAGTGGTTCCAAACTGGTAATGTGATTGTTGCTACCATCGAAGATATCCAATTTGGAATGAAAGCGGAGAACTTCTATATCTTCAATTCCATTATCTGTGACAAATAACGCTGAAAGGTTCTCCAGCTCATGCAAAAAATCAAGATTTTCAACTCCCATACCACTTAAATTGAGGAAATCTAAGTTTATTAATCTTCCAATGGCTTCTAAGCCATGGATGGGTGACTCTTCCCCAAAAATCAACTCTCGCATAGTGGGGCGAGGATTCCAACTCACACTCAACGTTCGCAATGATGCAAAGGATTGTACTGGATAGAAATCAGTGATTCGATTCTCGTCAAGAAAGAGACTTTCTAGTTTATGCAGACTAGATAAGGGAGATATATCCTCAATGTAATTGTTTCGCATGTCTAAGAACCGCAAGTTTTGCAATTGTGCTAATCCGCTTACATCGGCAACATCACACCCGTTCATTGCAAGCCATTCGAGTGAAGAAATCCCCTGAAGGCATGTGATATTTTGAAGAGTTGGGTTTCCATTTATAATGAGGCTTCTCAAATTTGTCAGCGATTGTAATGGGGAGACATCTTCGATTTTGTTGTTACTCAATACTAATGTCTCCAAATTCGTCAACAGAGAAAGCACAGATATGTCTCTGATTCCAACTTCGAGTAGAATTAATTCTCGTAATTGAGGTACCCGTTCTAAAAAAACCAGCTCATGATCGGCGATAATGCTTCCCTCTATAGTTAATTCCTTAAGCATCAGCAAATCAGGAAAACTGTCAATGCTTTGAAGCTCATTTCTACTCAAAGTCAGCGATGACAATTGTGTAAAATTCTCCAGAAAGGAAAAGCTTTGAATTGTCACGCCGGTGAGTTTGAGACTGTGTACTTGCTCCAAGTCTTCAAAGGTGAGTTCCTGTATGTCCTTTTTTAGCGCTTTGCATACCTGTTCTTCGATCTCGTGGTTAGGAAACCAAGGCTTTTGCTCTGAAGTGGCATGGGGTATAAGAACTAAGCTGTATAAAAGAAGAATTGCCATCAATCCTATCCACAATTTGCAATGCTTTATCTTGCTCAGCTTCATGTAATCACCCTTTCCGTTTTTAATTGCAATGAAGTCCACCTACTGATAAAAAGCCTTTTATCAATAGGCGGGTTCAGACTAAGCATAGCGAAGTAATGACGGCGACAGTAAAGGTTTGTTGAAAAACGGCGGGCGATCAATGATCGCCCCTACATATTTCTTCCAAACAATCCAGCATCTCCTGCATCGTCTCCATTCGGTTGATGGCTGCCCGGAGCTTGGCCGCGCCGGGCAGTCCCTTTGTATACCAACTGATATGCTTGCGCATCTCGGGTATGGCAATGCCCTCGCCCTTCCAGTCCACCATCAACCGCAGGTGGCGTGCCGCCGTAGCCCCACGTTCCTTCCAACTGATATTTTCCGCAGGTAACCCGCTTAACGCCCGGTTCACTTCAGCAAATACCCACGGGTTGCCCATAGCCCCCCTGCCAATCATCACACCGTCGGTGGCGGTTTGGGCCAAACGGTCGACTGCCTGTTCTCCGGCAGCGATATCCCCATTGCCCAACACGGGGATGCGCAGTGCCGTTTTGATCTCAGCGATGGCCCCCCAATCGGCCTCCCCGGCATAGAACTGATCGCGGGTGCGCCCATGGACCGTGATCGCCGCCGCGCCCGCCTCCTGCATGGCCAGGGCAAAAGCAAGGCCGTTGCGGCTGGCAGCATCCCAGCCCAGGCGCATCTTTACGGTGACCGGCACAGGGGAAACCCGCGCCACCACCTCCACGATGCGGGCGGCCAAAGCAGGCTCCCGCATCAATGCAGACCCCGCGCCCTCCCGCACGATCTTGGGAGCCGGGCAGCCCATGTTGAGGTCAAGCAAACAAAAGGCCGAGCCATCCAGCAAACGCAACGCGGCCTGGGCCATCACATCGGGCTCCGATCCAAAAAGCTGCAGCGCCGTGGGGCCGGAACCGGGCAAGGTGTGTAACAAGTCGCGCAGTGCCCGGTTGCCGGTTGGAGCGCATAACACACCCTTGGCGCTGATCATCTCGGTGACGGTAAGCGCCGCCCCCTGCTCCGCGCAAAGCAAACGGAAAGGGGCGTCGGTCACGCCGGCCATCGGCGCGAGCACCGCCCCCTGTGCCAATTGAAAATTGCCAATCATCACACTCATGGCCCGTTTAACGCCTCCACCATCTGCATGCCGGAAATCTTCCACTGCCCGTTGACCCGGGCCAAAGTCACATTATAGCGCGCCCTTTGCCAGCGGGGCGGGTCCACCGCCTCCTCGCCCCTGGCGGCGATCACCTCGTCGCGCCGCGCCGCCTTCACCTTGCCGTCGATGCGGGGCACATCCTCAACAACGGTGGCTCGGCCCACCTGATCCCAGGGCCAGCTCCATACCCATTCCAGGGACATCGTATGCTCGTACGACCGGATGTCGTAATGGGCATAGGGCGACCCCTCTGACATGCCCACGCGCAGCAGCTGGTCGTTCTGCAAAAACTCGGTGCCAAAGAACTTGGTGAGCTCGTAGGGCTCCTTTTGCACCAGCACCACGCCTGCGCGGGCATCCAGCCCATCCTGGAGCAATATGTATATGTTGGCGGTGTTCATGGCCAAATAAAAAGACACAATCAGCGCGCCGGATATGATGATGACCCAAAACAGGCGCGTGGTGATAAACCACAGAAAGCGCCGCAAGTACCGCACAAAGCCGCCCTCCTGACCGTGTTGGATTGTTGGGTTGGAATGTGCAGATAGTATACCCGTTTGGGGGCGGGAAGTCTAGCGGGGAGGCGGGGTATCTTTTTTGGGTTGATTGGAGAAATTATGACCGAAAAAGGTTAATTTGCTGCCCGTTGACCAAATTTAGTCGATTTTATATCACTTGACCTAATTCGGTTAATTTTTTCTGAATTGACCAAATTCGGTTTTTTTCTTGACAATTGACCGAATTCTGTATATTCTTTGTAAGGATGATGATCTATGGCGAGGAGCGGGCAGTCGATGTATTGCGTAATTATGGGCGACATAGTCCATTCAAAGCTATTGTTTGTAGAAAGCAAAGGCTTAGCAGCCAAACAGATTAAAGAGATACTAGATGACATCAATGTGAAGTATGCGAATTACATTCTTGCCGAATTTGGCTTGGTGCGTGGCGATGCGTTTGAGGGTGTTTTGTACACTCAACGATTTGCCCCTCAGATTATACTGGAAATAATTAAATCCGTCTATAAAATCAACGGAACAATTATGCGCTTTAGCGCTGTAATGGATACGCTTACTGTGGTTAGCAGTGACAGGAACATGGCAAACGGGCCCGCTTTTCATGAAGCTTTAGAGCAAGTTGACACACTGAAAAAGAAAAAAAGTAACCACTGGCTGCAAGTATCATTTGTCACTGACACAATAGCGCAAGAAATGGTTGAGAGCATCATTGGTTTATTGACTGCTCTAACCAAGAAATGGACTGACCAACAACGAGAGATCTCATGGGCAATGGATGAGTATGGGCAACAAGCCCTCGTAAGCAAAAGGCTTGGCATTGCCCCTTCTATTGTAAGCAGACAGCTAAAGGCGGCAAATTATAGCGAGTACAGCCTTGCTTGGAAAAGCTTAGAGGCTTATTTAGAGAAAGCTGAAGAAGCTTCCATCCCAAAAGAAGTTGATAAAGAGCCTGGTTATACTGTGTACTATAGCGTCGCCAAGCGAAAGTTCGAGCAACGTGATTATGC
>WQXF01000025.1 GCA_009784985.1 Clostridia bacterium
CGGAAGCCCGGATCGATCAACGCCATACAGCAGCCTTTAAACCCCGCGCCGGAAAACCGGCCCCCGTAGATGCCATCGGTGCACCGCATAATCTCGTACAGTTCGATAAGCTCCTCAGAGCCGGTTTCGTAGTTATGGATGCTGCTGTGCCCGCTTTCAAAGGAAAGTCTGCCGTAAGTCTCCAAATCACCGCGCCTCCATGCTTCGGCGCCCTGTTCCACCCGCTCAAACTCGGTATAAAAATGCTCCGCTCGCTTGCGCCACAAATCCGGCAGCCTTTGTTTGTATCGGTCATAGATCCAGCGCGGCACGTCCCGCAAGCGCGCTTCAGAGAACCTATCGTATACAACATCCAACTCCCCGGCCAAACCATCTTCCATGGCAAAAGCTTTGAGGGCATAGGCGGCGGATTTGAGTTCATCCACGCGTTTATTGAATTGGCTGCCCACCAATGTCCTTTCCACACCGCTGAAAAAAATAGCGATCTCGTAGGGTTTCATGCCCGGATGGGTAGGAATCAGCTCAAAGCTGTCATCCTTTGTATCCAGATACAACAGGTGATCTTTCTTGGCATATATTTCGCAGGATTGATCCAGCTTGCCGCAGGATACGCCCACGTATTCGTTCTCCGCACGCAAAGCCACCTGAATCAGTTCGGGCATGGACAGGCCCACACCGTTTACCTTACACAGGGCATCCAAAAAAGCGATGATCACCGCCGCGGACGACGAAAGCCCGCCAATCGGAAGGCTCCCTTCGATCACGCCGCTTAGGCCAACGCGCAAAGAATGGCGCTGCCCCAGGATAAAGGCCGCGCCACGCAAATAATCCGCCCAATCGCCTTGTTTGTTTTCTGGAACCCTCTCTACAAAAAACTGGGCGCGCTTATCAAAATTCAGCGACTTAAGCTCCACAACCCCGTTTTGTTTTGGCCGATAGGCAATGTGGACACCTTTATCGATGGCAAAACCGGTGACCTTTCCGTACTGGTGATCGGAATGGGCGCCGATCGGGCAGATACGATAAGGGCAAAAGGCCGTGGCGGTGGGCGTGGTGCGGTAAATGGATTCGAAGGTTTGATGGGCGTGCTGGGCTTGCATGATATAAAATCTCCTTTTTAGAGCGAAAAAAGCAACCCTCCGCTTGCTCCTGTTAAATTCTGGGCATACGCCGCGCCATATCGCTCTTCCAGAATCCGATATGCTTCCATCAAACGAACAGGGCGCGTATCTATGTTATGGGCGTCGGACGCAACCGCGTCGATCAGCCCGTTTTGCAGCAACTTTTTACAGAACCGGTTTACAAGGAGTCCTTTGCCGTGGACAACCGTGGAACAGTTCATCTGGTATCGAATCTTTAGCCGCTCCTTTAATTCATAAGCGTTTTGCGGGCGGCTCACCAAACACTTATATCGCTCCACATGAGCCAGGATCGGAATGTAGCCGCTCCTGAGCAGGTTCTCAGCGGCATCCCAAATCTGTTGATAACGGACATCCGGCAAAAACTCCACCAATACGTACTGGGTTCCGGCCAGCGTAGGAATGCGGTTTTCCATCAAAAATTCGCAGGTTTGTGCTGTGTAAAAGATTTCTGCGCCGGGCAGCAACTCAACGTCTATTCCCTGCTGCTCGCTATATTGCCGCATCCTCTCCAGCTTTTTCAAGAACGATTCAGTGTCAAAATCATTTACGCCTGGCTCCACATGGGGTGTTGCGATGATCCTTTTTACGCCATTCTCCTGTGCCATTTGCAGCATAGCACAGGATTTTCGGAACGTTTTTGGCCCATCATCCACACCGTACACCAGATGCTGGTGAATATCCGTAAAACCCTTTGTCATTTGATTTTTATCTGGTCTACCTGAGCCATATTGGGCATATCGGCCTCTTCACCCTTTTTGCCCCTTGGCCGCTTCATGCCCTGCTGTTCGCCTCTGGGCGTATAATAAGAACGATAGTACCGATTGTAATATTTTTTGCTGCCAATCGAATCAAAGAATACATTGTTGAGCACTGTTCCCAACACCCTGCATCCGGCTCGTTCGATTTGCCTTTTACTCTCATTTAATTCCCGGCGGCTAACCCGATTCCACGAAACAACCAGGAGCGTTCCGTCGCAGGACTTGGCGATTTCCGCCGCGTCGATGATCACCCCAATCGGGGGCACGTCCACCAGCACCACATCAAACTGCTTTGCCAGCCAGTCCAGCAACCGTGTCAAGCGCGGCGTATTGAGCAAAGACAACGAATTAGCCGCCGCTCTGCCCACGGGCACCATGTAAGCGCCCTCGATATCCGTTTCGTACAGCACGCCTTCCGCGTCGCTCATTCCCACCAAATAGTGTGTCAGGCCGGGCATCTTTGCAGGCCGCACGCCAAAGGTACTTGCGATAAAGGATCGCCGCAGATCGGCATCCACCAAAACCACGGTTTTGCCTAATTCCGACATGGTCCGCATCATGTTCATCGCCAAAAAAGACTTGCCTTCGCTGGATTGGCTGCTGGTCACCATGATTTTTACAATGCCGTCGCCCGCAAAGGAAAGATTGGTACAAAGCGTGTTTATCGCTTCCGTGCACGCATAATCCAGCGGCTCAAAGTTTGAAAATTCCAGCTTATTCATCACGACACCTCTCTCTAAGCCCTTTTTCTCTCTTTGATTCGCTGCTGCGCTTTTTGTTGCCTTGCGCTCTCTTCGCTGGAAGCTCTAACCGGCACAACCGCAAGATTGGGCACCCCCACATACCGCACAATATCGTCTGCGGTTTTGATTTTATCATCCAATACAAACTGCACGGTAATGATCCCACCAGCAAAAAGTATACCCAATAAAAAACCCAACATGATGTTCTGTGTTTTGTTCGGGCTTACAGGAATAATCGCTTGCAGCGCCACCGAAAGTACATTTGGCTCCGCCGTAACCATCATGGTAGAAATGTAATGCCTTCCCACCTTGGCAAAGGAATTGGCGATATCAGCGGCTCTTTTGGCATCAGCGGAAGTAACCGTTATGTTGAGGATACGGGTACCGGGTGGATTGCTGAGCACGAGTGTTCCACCCATCTGTCCATCCTGCGCATCTGCATAGCCAAGATTGATCAACTCCTGAATGACCATCTCACGGACTTCCCACGTCTTAAATACCTCTTGGTAGTCCGTCGTAAGATTGGCTCCGATCTGCAGATCCGCTAAATTAATCGCCGAATCCCTTGAGTTGATTACGTATAATTTTGCCGTAGACTGGTACATGGGCACCGCAAGAAAAAAGGAATAGACTCCGGCGATGAGCGCAAACAGAATGGCGGCTGCCACGATGTACTTCATTTTCGCCAGCAGTTTGTACAGCAGCTCCATCAGGTCGATCTCAAGCCCCGCATCCTCATCCGGGGCATTCAGCGGAACATTGGCGACCCTCAATTCACGGTCCCTTTCAGTCAGCGCCATACGCATCCTCCGGCTTTTAGGCAAGTAATTGCAAAAATAATTGCGAATAAAGTGCGCCCCTGATGAAACAAATTCATCCCTTGTTTCATCAGGAAAGCGCTTTCCCGAAACCCCGGCATGTGCTCATAATGATTGATTCGCTTGGATACGGTTACCGCTACACTGTGCATACTCCCAATTCTCACCGATGCACAAACGTAGCTTTAGATGGCTTCGCTAAGAATAGCGAGCATCCCTGTCCGGCCGTTCAAGGCAATCAGAACCGCTTGCGTGAAGTATACAACCACAAAGCCGTTTACAACTTCGGCTTTCAGCGCAACCCACTCAACGCCCGATCCGCCCTCGATGCCCAGCAGCGCCACGATGTTCGCACCATCCGGATAGGCGGTGCCGTACACAAAAGGCTGCGCGAAATCGTTAAAAGAGGGGTCCATGCCGGTCAAAGCGATCAAATCGAAATCGTGCATAACCAGCGATTCCACATCAAAGCCCGCAGGCAGGAGCGCGGCAACGGCGGCTTTGACGGCATCGCCAAAGTAGCCGATCACCGGAACATTGGCAGCAGTAAACGCCGCAATCTCGGCCAGCTCTGTCTGAGCGGCAGCCGTTAGCCCGATGACAGTGGCGGACAACTGATCCGCTGCGCCCAGAACCGCTTGAGTCCTCGGCGTACCCGGGGGGCTTTTAGCGGCCGTAGCAAAGGTCAGCGGCGCCGCGCAGAGCATTACCATTGCAAGCACCAAACAAATAAGCTTTTTGTTCATGACAATCCTCTCCTTTCCGCGCCGCACCATTGGGCACCGCGCTAATCGGTTTCCCGAATCAATCTATCGTAATGCCTTAAAGCATTTCGAGCTCAAAGAAAATCTCAAGCACCAATTCTTCCAAGGCGCGGGCATCGGCATGGAATTGGATATACCCGTCGTCCCCAACCGTATGTTCACCACGGGGCGTAATCGTTTCCGCCCGGCAGTAATTGCGGGCCCCGTTGGCTTCGTTGATCATTCGCCCGCGGGACATGTTGGTGAGCAGATCGTCACTGAGCGCATCGAGCAAGGTACCCACAAAGTTTACGTTCTCGCGCAGCTTTTCATTGAGCAAAACACCGGCTTGCCACATGAATTCCTTTTGGCGCACCATACGTGACACATTGGTTCCTTCGCCTATCTCCAACCGGTTCTGCACATAGTACCGGGCCTGCATGCCGCGCAAGGTAAGGGTTTCACCCGCACGCATATCGGGGTCGAGGGCCGTAAAGTCGTCTTGCAGGGTTACGGTTACCCCTCCGAGCGTATCATTGAGCACGGTGATGCCGCTCATACGCATTGTTACATAGAAATCTATATCAACGCCGTGCAGGTGCTTGCTCACCGCGTCAGCCGTCAGTTGGGAACTGAGTTCACCACCGTCACCAAAACCATGCGCGATACAGAGTTGGTACGTTCGTGTGCCCGCCGGATTGCCCAGAACACCCAGTATGGTAATCTCGGTCATGGTATCGCGGTCAAGCTGGATTGCGGTAATGCTTTCCTTTTTTGGATCAATCACCTGCAACAACAGAAAATCGGCCATACCCCCGTCCCGAAAACCAGTCACATTTTCGTATTCTTCCGTAGTCCGGTCAACGCCAATAAACAGGATGGTCGTTAGATCGCTCCTATAGCGGTAATTCTGGCCGTTGTACGCAACAATGCGCGGCTCTGCAAACCTTCCGGTTAAATCACCGCGCTCTATTCCATCTCCGCCGACGTTCAGCTCGACTCTGCGGCCCACAACGTACACTCCAACAACAATGGAAACAATCAAGAGAAACACCAGCCCAGCAACCAATACGGAGCGCTTCGAATCCGCAGCAAACCGTGGCTGTTTTCGTCGATTCATCATCGTATTATGCCGGCCTCTTTTCGTCCCCATCACCGCCTTTGGCTGTTTTGGGCACACGTCCCCCATGTTCCATGCAGATTATTCTACAGGAAATCATCGGTAAAATCAATAGGCTTGGATGAAAATCCTATTTTCTATTCAAAATCCTATTTTGAGGCCTCTTGCACATCCACAAATACCTTCATGGTAGCTTCCCGGTTGGCATCAATATATTGATATGCCTGCAAATAATCACCAAATGAAAAGGTTTTGCTCATCAGCGGGTCCAGTTTTACCTTGCCCTCCGCCGCCAAAGCAATGGCATCCACATAGTCATCGTGGCGGTACATCATCGAGCTTTTGATGGCCAACTCGTGATCGTTAGCAACGGCCAGGTCGATGGTGGCCATGCCCGCAAATACCGCCACCAAAATGATAACCGATCCCTTGCGGGCGTGGCGGATCGCCTGGCCCATGGTGATGTCATTGCCCGCGCAATCGTAGATCACGTCGGCCCTGTCCGGGCCAAAGCAGTCGGTCAGCGCTTGGCCCAAATCCGATTGCCGGGTGTTGACGCAAAAGTCGATGCCGCACTTTTTTGCCAGGTTAAGCCGAAAATCGCTGATATCGGTGATCATCACCGACGCTGCGCCCAAACCCTTGGCGCACTGGGCCACCAGGTTGCCAATGGGCCCCGCGCCCAGCACCGCAACCCGTTGGCCACTCACATCACCGGCCTGGCGGATCGCGTGCACCCCTACCGCCAGGGGCTCGATCATGGCACCCTGTTCAAAGGTCATGCTGTCGGGCAGGAGCGTCACCTTACTTTGATCCACCGCAAAGTAGGTGGACGCCGTGCCCGTGGTTTGGAAACCCATCACCTTCAGCTCTTCGCACAGGTTGTACCTTCCGTGTCGGCATAAGTAGCACTTGCCGCATACCACCTGGGGTTCGATGGTTACTTTTTGCCCTACACGCACTTTTTCCACGCCCGCGCCCAAGGCCGCCACTTGGCCGGACACCTCGTGCCCCTGGGTGATGGGGTACTTGGTAAAGGGATGCTGGCCATGGAACACGTGGATGTCCGAGCCGCATATCCCGATCTTTTCAATCTTCACCAATACTTCGCCCGCCTTGGGTTCGGGCGTGGGCACCTCCCGGAATTCGATCACGCCGGGCGCGGTCATGACTTGCTGCAACATAATGTATGCCTCCGTTCAATTAAAACGCTGTGTACCCGCCATCCACAATGATATCCGCGCCTGTTGTATAACCCGCCATGGGGCTGGCAAGGTACAGAATCGCAGGCATCAGCTCCTCCGGCTCACCCAAACGATGCTGGGGAATGAGGGGCAGCCAGGCATCTTTGAGCTCCTGAGGCGTATCGGCGGACATAGGGGTGTTGATATAGCCGGGGCTCAGCGAATTCACACGAATGCCGTGTTTTGCCCACTCCAAGGCCAGGGAGCGGGTCAGGTGGATCACCCCGGCCTTCGAAGCGTTGTACGACGCCTGCCACTGGGGGATGTTGGCCACGCTGCCCGACATGGACGCCATGTTGATGATGGAACCCTTGATACCGTGGGCGATCATCACGCGGGCCACAGCCCTGGCCATGATGTACTCGCCGGTTAGGTTGATGTCGATGATTTCCCGCCACTCGGCGATGGTGGCTTCCAGCGTGTCTTTGTGCAAGCAAACACCGGCATTATTAAATAGGATGTCAATCGGCCCGGCCAACCGGAGCGTCTCTGTGATGGCCGCATCCACCTGAGCTTCTTGCGTTACGTCTGCCTTGATATCATAAGCCGTGCCGCCCATATCTTGGATCATTCGAACGGTATCCGCCGCGCCGGTACGGGAAAAAATCACCACCGTAGCCCCGGCCTTAGCCAGCCCCAGCGCCACCACCTGGCCGATGCCCCGGCCCGCGCCGGTGGCCAGGGCTACTTTGCCCTTTAGGCTGAATAATTGTTCTAAGTACATAACATCGCCTCCGATCCTACTCGTTTTTGCCAAAGACGCATGCGCAGGAACGGAATCCCTCCACCGCTGCGGCGGTCCCCCTCCCTTTAACAAGGGAGGTTAGGGGATTTCTACCATCTTGACCGTTCCTTTCCAAACCTCCCTTGTTAAAGGGAGGGGGACCGCGTGAGCGGTGGAGGGATTCCACCCCGCCGCTAAGTTCATCTATCCGCTGATCGCACCCGCGCCAGCCCCTCGTACACCGGCTCCAACTGCTCATAAGCCAGCTTGAATGTGTCATACAAATCACGGTAGATACCTGCATTGTCAAGATTGGGCTCAACTTGCGCCACAATCTGGTTGTATTGCCGCGCCGTATCGTATCCCTTGTACGCGCCCACCGCCACACCACCGGCCACCGCCGCACCCATGGAGGTGGCTTCCTCCAGGTAGCGGGGTACCAGCAGCGTTTTTCCCCAGATGTCCGCCAGGATTTGCAGCCACTCAGCGCCCTTTGCTCCGCCGCCAATCATGGTGATGCTGTCCGTTGGGGTATGCTTTTCGATGGCATCTAGTATAATCTTTAGGTTAAAGCCCACGCCCTCCAGCACCGCGCGGGTCATGTCCTCCCGGGTGGTGGATACCCCCATGCCAATAAAGGCCCCGCGGGCATTGTGGTTCCAGTGGGGGCTGCGTTCGCCCAGCAGATAGGGCAGGTAGATCAGCCCGCCCGCGCCGGGTTTGCTTTTTTCGGTATGCCGATTGAGGCTGGGGTAATCCAGCGGGCACAGGGTGTCCCGATACCAGCTGTACGAATACCCGGCGGCCTGCATGGTGCCGCAGGGGGTGATCAGCGCCGGGTCCAGGTGGGCCCAGTTGAAGGTGCGCATCTCCGGGTCAAAGTAGGGCTTGCGGGCAGCCATGGATATCCACGATGAGGAGCCCACGATATTATAAGTATTGCCCTCGGCCACCACACCGGCGCCCACCGAGGCACAGCTCCCGTCGCCGCCGCCCATGGCCACCGGCGTACCTGCCAGCAACCCGGTGGCCTTTGCGGCCTGTGGCGTTACCTTGCCGATCACCTCGGCAGCGGCGTGGAGTTCGGGCAGCAGATCGGGGCGGATGCCCCAGGCCTCCAGCAGCTCGTTAGACCAGCGCCTGCCCTCCAGATCGTATAAATTCGTGCCCGAGGCATCGCTGTAGTCGGTGGCAAACACGCCGGTAAACTTTAGGGCGATATAATCTTTTGCGTGGAGCATCTTGTACGCCTTTTGATAACACTCCGGCTCGTTGTCCTTGATCCATAAAAGCTTGGCCGCCGCGTAGGAAGCGCTGGGCCGGTGGCCGGTGATGCGATAGCCCCGCTCCAAGCTGACCCGCTCCAGCATAAACTTCTCTTGTTTGTTGCTGCGGGTATCGGCCCAGATCAGCATGTTGCGCAAGGCGTTGCCCTCTTTGTCCACCACCAGGCAGCCCATCATAATGCCGCTAAAGCTTACGCAGGCGATATCCGCCGGGGGTATGCCGCTGCGCTCCAGCAGATCCCGGGTGCAGGTACATACCGCCTGCCACCACTGATCGGGATCATGCTCCACCGCGCCGTCAAAGGGGTAGTAGGTGGGGTATTCGCTCACCACGCTGCAGGCCATGTTGCCTTCTAAGTCGTAAAGCGTTGCCTTGTTTCCGCTTGTTCCCAGGTCATGGGCCAGGATGTACTGCATAACGCCCTCCGTATTATAGTTCCAGCATAGACAGGGTAGCGGGCATCTCGTGTTTGGTATTTACCTTGGTTTCGTCGGTCACCAGATCAAAACAAGAGGCCACGATCATACCGTTCCACACGATGGGTTCGCCGGGTTGATCCAGGCCACCGTCCAGGCCGTCACAATCCGGGCTTTGGGCGATGCGCTCCAGCCGCCCATCCGGGTACATTTTGCAGATGGCGTTTACGTTAAAGTCGGCGATGTACATGTTGCCCGCGTCGTCAAACACCATGCCGTCGGTGCTCACCAGCTGGCTGGAGTCCTTGGCGAAGGATTTGTTCTCTTTTACGCTGCCGTCGGGGTTAAAGGTGATGCGGTAGATTTCGCCATCGCCAAAGTTGCCAACGTACAGGTTGCCTTCTTTATCCAAGGCGATGCCGTCGGCGCCATACTGCACTTGGGGGTGCTGGGTTACAAAGGTGGCGATGATGTGTTTGTCTTCTAACGTATTGGTGACTTCGATGTCCTGCTCGTCCAGGCCAAAGCGATATACACAGCTCACCAGCTTGCCCGAGGGGTCTTTCACCTTGCTGAGCATACTTTGCGTTAAGTACATATAGCCGTCGCGGATGCGCACGCCGTTGGGGTGCTCCATGTTTTTTGCCACGGTAACGCACTTTAGGATATTGCCTTCGTCGTCCACGGTCACTTTCAACATGCGGCCCTTAAAGGCCAATTCGGGCGCGCCGCTCCAGGCTTGGTTGTCGCAGATGTATAGATTCCAATCGTCGTCAAACTCGATGCCCATGTTGCGGGCCACGCCGGTTTCGGGGTGTACCGGCACCTCAAACCATTTGGAGATGTTGCGGTTTTTGTCAAAGCGCACCACCACGCCGGGCTGGCCGTCTGCAAAATTGGGGCAGGAGAGTACAAGATTACCGTGGCGGTCGATGGTCATGCTGTCCGGTGTGGAAATGTAATCGGGCAGCTTGGCAAAAAGTTTAGGGGTGATCATGGCGGTCATTCCTTTCTAATAAGAAATCACAATCTTCTTCGTAGTAGGCAGCTTCTTTTCCACCAAATCAAAGGCCTCGGTGATACGCTCAAAGGGGATCACATCGGAAATAAACACCGAGGGATCCAGGATGCCCGCGTTGATCCAGGCCATCACCTGGCGATGAGCCTGGTATTCCTCAATCTTTAGTGGGAACTGAAGGAAGTTCAGTACCCAGTTGTAGGGGCCGCCGCTCCAATCCAGCTGCATATTAAACTCGGCGCTGATGCCATAACAGCAGATTTTTCCATTGTACTTCACCAGCTTCATGGCCTGGTTGATCAGCGCGTTGACCCCCACCGCATCCACGATATTATCCACACCATCGGGGAACAGCTTGCGAATCTGGGCCTCCACATCCTCCTTCTGGCTGTTGATCACCACGTCGGCGCCCAAACGGGCGGCTTCGGCGGCCTTGTCGTCATAGATGTCGACGGTTACCACCGGGCCCATGCCCAGCAGCTTGGCAAAACGGGTAAAACACAGGCCCACCGGGCCAGCGCCATAAATCACGATGCTTTCATTGGCCTGGAAACCAAACCGGACCATAGCGCTGAGCACCTCGCGGAAGGTGACGATCATCGACGCGCCCACTGGGTCCACATTGTCTTCTGGGCGGATGATGGTTTGAGCTAGGCAACCCGCGTCGTAACCCGGCGTGCCCGGCCCCTGGCCAGCCAGCGCAAAGGCATGTTCGTCGCCCACCACGGCGTACTCACAATACCCGCCCCAGCCGGAGAAGTAACCGTCTTGGGCGGAATACAAAAAGGGCAGCAGCACCACGTCGCCCACTTTGTACTTGGTCACCCGCTTGCCTACCTCCACCACCTGGCCCACACCCTCGTGGCCCAAGAGCAGCGGATAGTCGTGCATATTCTTAAACGTCCCATGAATCAGCTTGCCGTCGGTGCCGTTGCACACACCGCAGCTCAGGGTTTTCACCAGGGCCTGGCATTCCCCATAGGTTGGCATCGAAAGCTCGGGCATGCTGAGTTTCCCGGCCTTGTCCACGGCGAGTCCCCGCATCGTTTACCCCTCCCCCTTATCGATATAAATCAATGCTGAATTTATTGCGGTCGCCCCGGTAGCGGGCCACTGAATACTCTACCGGCAAATCCGTGTCGGTATAGCCGATGCTCCGTACCAGGCAAATGGCGCTGCCGCTTTCGATGCCCAGCAGCTCGGCCTCGCTGCGGTTGGCGTTGGCGGCCTCAATCTCGCGGTGGGCCCGGCACACCCGCGCGCCATATAGCGTCTCTAGCCGCTCATACAACGAGCTTTTTTCAAAGTCATGCTCCAACAAAGCCGGATAGCGGGCGTAGGAAACGAAGGTATCCACACTCACCACCGGCTCACCGTCGCCATAGCGCAGGCGCATCAGGGAAATCAGGGGTTCGTCGGGCTCCAGCCGCAGCCCCTCGTTGATTCGCCGCACGCCGGACACCCTGCTCAGCGACAGCACCTTGGTAGAGGGGGTAAGCCCCTTTTGCCGCATTTGATCGTTAAAGCTTTCTAACTTTTGCAGAAAACGCACGTCGATTTTGGGATGGGAAACAAAAGTCCCCTTGCCCTTTTGCCGGGTGAGCCACCCTTCGGACACCAACTCGCTCAGGGCCTGGCGCACCGTGGGGCGGCTCACGCCCAAATGCTTGCACAGTTCGTTTTCGGGGGGCAGCATATCGCCCACCTGCAGCGCGCTGGAGTCGATCAGCCCCTGCACCCGCAGCTTAAGCTGATAGTACAGCGGAATGGGCGTCTCCTTGTTTACGGCAAATCGCTCAAAACCGGTCATAGCATCCCCTCGCATCCCCTTGTGTTGGTTCAATTTTAGCAACTCTTTGCCAAAACGTCCAGCAAATTCTGCGCCGCCATCATACCCATGTTCTCTACAGCGCCTTGGGTAGAGGCCGCGCAGTGGGAGCCCATCACCAGATTGTCCAGTGCATACAGGGCGTCGTCGGTTGGGGGCTCCTGGGCAAAGGCGTCCACCCCGGCGGCGTAGATCGTGCCTTCGCGCAGCGCCCGCACCAGGGCGGCCTCATCCACCAGCCCGCCGCGGGAGGTATTCACCAGCACGGCGGTGGGTTTCATCATGGCAAACTGGGCATCCCCGATCATGTGGCGGGAGGCATCCGTAAGGGGCAGGTGCAGCGAAATAAAGTCGCATGCCCGGTAGATTTCATCCGGTTCAGCATAGGTGATGCCGTGTTGCCGGGCGTATTCCGCATCCCAAAAAAGATCGTAGGCCAATACCCTCATGTTGAACCCGGCGGCCCGCCGGGCCAAGCCTTTGCCAATGGCGCCCAAACCCAAGATGCCCAAGGTCTTGCCCCAAATGTCCAACGAGGTCACCTTGCCCCAATCCCGGTTGCGACACCGGGCATCGATGGGCAATAGCTTGCGGGCGCAGGCGGCCATCAGGGTAAAGGCATAGTCGGCCACAGCGTCGGCATTGGCCCCGGTGGTAATGCGCACCGGGATGCCCAGCTCCTTGGCCCGATCCATGTCGATATTGTCGGTGCCCACCCCGTATTTTGAAATCACCTTGAGGTTCTTGGCAGCGTTGAGCACATTGGCGTTTAGGGGGTCTACCCCAACGATCACACCAACAGCATCGGCCAGGTGCTCACACATTTCCGCTTCGGTAAGGATGCGGCCCACCGGGTTTTTGACCACCGTGTAGCCTGCCCGCTCCAACAAGCCCACAGGATCGCCCACCTGCCCAAAGCTGCGGGGCGTGGCAAGAATTTTGTTCATCATGCGCCCCCTCCGGCCCACTTGGGGTTATCGATCAGCACCGGCGCACCGTTGCAATCCACCACCAGCTTGCGGAACCCCTCGGTTTCGATGGCGCCGTAGTTATGGCCTGCATCCCCACGGAACACAAAGAAAGTAACCAGCTTTTCCGTGCCGGTGTTTACACTGCGGTGGGCATAACGTTTGGGTACGTACACCGCTTGGCCGGGGGTCAATTCAAAAAAGTTGGTGTCACCCTCCGGGTTTTCAATCAGCATGCCGCCCTTGCCAGCCAGGCAATAGTACACCTCGGCGGTATCTAGCACGGTGTGAAAGTGCCCCTTGGTCATAAAATACTCGTCGCCCACCTTGCCGGGGTACACGATAGAAGTGCCAAAGGCCAGGTCCCCGGCGTGCTCGGGCGCGCCCAGTTCATAGAACTCGTATACCAATGGGTCGCCCCCAGCCACCAGGCGGGCGGCGGCCTTGGCGTCCTGATACATGTCTTGCATCTGTGAAAGATTTCGTTTTGTGGGCGTTGCGCCATGGGATGCCCCGGTATCCAGAGCAAAATCCAGCAAAAAGCCTTTTGCCCAATCCAATTGTTGTGTCATGCCTTGCCTCCGATCATTTCCATGGCAATATCGCTCATGCGCTGCAGTGTTTCCCCCTCGATGGGTATGTCAAACACCTCGGCGATCACCTGGGTCCAGCCATGGATAAAGTACACCCAGCCGTCTTCCACGTGGAGCTGGCGCTCCTTGGCCTGTTTTTGCGCCTGATACATAAAGATCAGGTCGCCCCGGTAGTTGATTTCCCACACCAGGCTGTGTTTGGGATACAGTACGGTGTCGCCGGTGGGCGATCCGGGCGCGTCTTTGCCCAGCCCCGTGGCGTTTACGATCATCGAATAAGGCGGCAAAGCGGCAATCAGCGCGTCGTTATCCACCGGGGCGCTCTGGTGTTTGTACACAAATTCAACGTGGGGGCTAAGCCCGTCTAAAATACGCCGGGCCGACTCCAGCCGGGGCAAACTGCGATTGACTAGGATGATCCGCCGGGGCATGTTGCCAGCAAACTTTTGTTGCGTTAAGTACAAAGACATGGCCAGGGCGCTGCCTCCCGCACCTAACAGCAATACCTCCCCGCCGTGATCCTTCCAAAAATTTGGCGGCACAAAATGCTCCATGGCCAGCCCGCTGGAGATGGGGTCTTTGGCGTGGGCACAGAACGCATCCCCCCGCTTGGACAGGGACGATACCTCCCCCAGCTTTTCGGCATAGGGGTCGATATAGTCAAACTGATCGCGACAGGCAGCAAACAGATCCAGCTTGTGGGTGGTGACCAGGGCGCCCAAAGACAGGGGGTCGCGCTTCATAAAATCCACAACAGCGCGGTACTGCTCAGGAGGCGCGTGGAGCGGCAGATCAAAACCCCGGATCACCGCGTCGTCCAACCCCAGGGCCTTGGCCCAGCGCGGAAACACATTCATAATCGACGACTTCCCTGTGGTGACGCCTACAAAGTAGATGGTTGGCCGGTTGGCCGGTGTAAAATCAAACATGGGGTCACTCCTTCCTCGCTACTTGATCACCACGCCCCGGATGGAACGGTCCACCGAAATCGTAACCGCCCCCAGCACAAAGATACCAAATACGATATCTTGCCAGTAAGCGTCTACACGCATAAAGTTTAAGCCATTGCGGATGATGGATACCGTAAATACACCCAGCACCGTACCCAGCACGCTGCCCCGCCCGCCGGAAAGGGCGGTGCCGCCCAAAGCCACCGAGGCCACGATCAGCAACGTAAAGGGCACACCCACCGTAGGGGCCGAACTGCGCAATTTGGCCGCCAAAAAGTACCCGCCAATGGCGGCACAGATGCCCGTGATCATAAATACGATGATTTTGGTGCGGTCTACCGGGATACCGGCGATGCGGGAGGCACGCTCGTTACCGCCGATGGCCAGCAAGCCCCTGCCAAATGAAGTCCGGGACTGAAACACGTACAACACCAGCACCCAACCAAGGGCCAGGATCAGGGGCAGGCCCACCACACCAAAGGTAATCTTGTTCCAATCCACCCCGCCCCACATCACCTTGGCCACCGACACCGGCGCGGGGGTAATCAGATACGCCACCGACTGCCACAGGGACATAAAACCCAAGGACGCGATAAAAGAAGGTACCTTTAGCTTTACATGCACACAACCCAGCGTAAGCCCAGCAAAAGCGCCAAAGGCAACCGCCACCAGCAAAGCCATCACCGAACCCAGGGCCGGTGAACCAAGCTGGGCGCCCAAACCGTTGAGTATCTGTACGGTGATTACATTGGCTACCGAACACACCGCACCCATGGACAGGTCGATGGAACCCAGCAACAGCACCAAGGTCATGCCCGCGGCCATAATAATTAACGGAGCAGAATCGCTAAGCAGCGTGCGCAGATTGGCCGGGCCCAAAAACATCTGGTGCCTGCTGTAAAAAAAGATAATCAGTATAACGATGGTGGAGAAGCTAAAATACTTGATAAAGTTTTCGCGGAAGCGCATACGCTTCCCCATGTCCGTAACGCTCTTTTGGCTCATCGCTTTCTCCTCCTACATCATTAGGCTAACGACATCCACCTGGCTGGGTTTGTCGTTGGCATCGGCATAAAATTCGCCGGTCATCAGGCCATCTTTCATCACCAGCACCCGGTTGCTCATGCCGATGCATTCGTCCAAGGTATCGCCCAGCAGGATTACGGCTTTGCCCTCCCCCATCATGTCGCGGATCAGGCCGTAAATCTCTTCTTTGGCGCCCACGTCCACGCCCCGTGTAGGGTGGTTGAGAATCAGTATCTCGCACTCGCTGGCCAGCACCCGGGAAAACACGGTTTTTTGCTGGTTGCCGCCGGAGAGCTGCATCAACAACACCTTGGGCCCGCTGGTTTTGATGCGCAGCCGCTCAATCCAGCGCAGGGCCTGGGCTCGGATGCGGGCGACGGACACAAACCCACCCTTGGACACCAGCTCTTGGTTGGAGGCGGCAATGTTGTTTTCTACGGACAGGGTACGCACAATGCCCTCGGCCAGCCGCTCCTTGGGGATCATCAGCACACCGGCCTCCCGTGCCTTGGCGGGGGAAGCAAAGTGTGTGTGTTTGCCCCGGATCAGCACCTCACCGGCCGTGGGCCGCTGATCGCCGCAGATCACCTCGCAGATGTCTTCTTTGCCGGAACCCACCACGCCGCACATGCCCAGCACCTCGCCCCGGTGCAGTTTAAAGTTTACATCTTTAAACACACCGGCAAGCCCCAGATCTTTCACCTCCAGCACCACCTCGTCGCTGGGTTTGATCTGTTTGTCTAACTGATAATACTCGCTGGTGGTGGTGCGGCCCACCATCATTTCGTACAGCATGGGTTCGGTGGCCTTGGCCGTTTCCACCGCGCCTACGCTGGCGCCGTCTTTGTATACGTAGATGCGGTCGGTGATCTCCAGCACCTCGTCCAGCCGGTGGGATACGAACACCACCCCGTGGCCCCTTGCGGCGATCTTGCGCATCTGCACAAATAGATTTTGCGTCTCCTCCTCGCTGAGCACCGAGGTGGGCTCGTCCAGCAGGATCACACACTTGGCGCCGCCCGCGTGCCGCGTAACGTTCATCACCTTGGCGATCTCGATCATTTGCCGGGTGGCGAAGTTGAGGGCATTTACCTTTTTGCGGGGGTTGATGTTTTGTACATCCACCTCTTCCAGCACTTGCTGGGCCTCCCGGTACATCCGGGGCCAATTGATGAACCCATATTTACGAAAGTTCTTTTCGTATCCAAAGAATAGATTCTGGCCTACGTTTAGGCTTACGATCAGCGACTGCTCCTGGAACACCATGCCCATGCCCTTGCGGTTGGCGTCCATGGGGTTCTTGGGTTCGTAGGGCTGGCCGTTCATGGTCATGTGGCCGGCGTCCGGATCATCGGCCCCGATCATGATCTTAAGCAACGTGGATTTGCCCGCGCCGTTTTCCCCCACCAAACCCACAATCTCGCCCTCGCGCACCTCTAGATCCACGCCCTTCAGCGCGTGGGTGGCCCCGTAATGTTTTTGTATATCTTTTGCGCTAAAGCAAATAGCTCGCTCTTTTATACTCATTCCCCATCCCTCCTACTTGCTGGGCTCACTTGCTGATGACCTTGGGTCCACGCGCCACGGTAAGCGCTACAGCCGCAAGGATGATCAGGCCTTCGATGCCGGTTTTGATGTAGGGGTTTACGCCCATCAGCAGCAGGCCGTTGGCCAGCACCGTCATCACCAGCACACCAACGATGGTATGGATCACGCCGCCTTTGCCGCCGGATAGGGATGTACCGCCCACCACAACGGCGGCCTGGGCAGGGAACATCAGCCCATCGCCCACCATTACTTCGCCCATGCCCAAGCGAATGCCCCACAGCACCCCGGCGATGCCAAAACAGATGCCCGCCAGCACAAACACCATCACCTTCACCTTGTTTACGCTTACGCCCACGGCGCGCAGGATGGTTTCGTCGGTGCCCACGGCATAGATGTAGCGGCCAAAGGCCGTGTATTCCTGTATGAAGATACACACCAGCAGCACCGCCAGCGCAATCCAAGTAATAAAGGGAATGCCAAGGAAGGAGACCTTGGGCAGCTCCGCCAGCACCGGATCGATGATGGTAGGCGGCTGGCCAGAATACGAAAGCAGGCCGATCCCCTTGCATATATACATAAACGCAAAGGAGACCAGGAATGAAGGCACCTTTAGGTACACGTGGATCAGGCCAATGAGCAGGCCCACCGATAAACTGGCCCCCACGGCAATCATGATGCCAAATATGCCAAAGTCATAGGGCAGGCGGTTGTTGAGCACAAACACGCCCAACAGCGCGCAGGACATGCCCACCGTGCCGTTGATGGAAAGATCGATGCCGCCGAGCATAATCACAAAAGTAAGGCCAATGGCCACCACCAGGGGAATGGCCAATTGATTGAGGATGGCAACCATGTTGCTCACCGACGCAAAGGCGCTGCCGCAAACCACAACAAAAAACAGAATCATACCAAACAAAACGAGCATGGGAGCGTACCGCATGATGCGTTCCCTTTGCCCCTCTTGCCGCACCCTTGCCGCAAACTCTTCGGTAATGGTCATGGCCGCCAGTTGTTTTGCCGCCATAGTCTCGCTCCAATCTGATACAACGCGAATCAAGGTAGGGCGCGGCGCTCCCTACTACGCTGTAACAACTAAAACATTGCGTTTATTGCCGATGCCGCTGGAAACGGAATCCCTCCACCGCTGCGGCGGTCCCCCTCCCTTTAATAAGGGAGGTAGGGCTTACACAAACAAACTGGCCGTTTTTATCTTGCCCCCCTTGTTAAAAGGGGCCGGAGCGCCGTCGCGCCAGTGGCGCGATGAGACGGCGCGGAAGGCCAATGAGCCACAGAGCGCCACAGCGCGACAATGGCGAATTGAGGAGAGGGCCACCGCAGTGGCAGGGGGATTCTCCCTCGCGGATCGGACAACTAGCATTGTAACATTTTGGCTGTTACGGAGCACTACATACCCTGATTCGCGTTGATGCAATAGATGAAATGAAGAAGAGGGAGCAGGGAACTCTTTGGTACCCTGCTCCCTCACAGTTAAGCGATGATTTGGCTTACATTAGTCAGCCTTGGCATAGAAGGGCTTGGAGAAATCAAATACCGGCGCACTGGTTAGCACTTCTTCGGCATTCTCCACGGTTACCAGCAGTGAGGGAGTGGCAAACTCGCGATACTCTTCGGGCAGATCGGCAATATCCAGCAGGCCGGTCCACGCCGCGTAACAGATCGCCAGGGTAAAGCCGCCCTGCAGGTAGCCGTTGGAAGAAACCGTGGCCACGGCATAACCGTCACGCACCGCTTCCACGATGTCCGGGATGGCGTCTACGCCAACCACGCCCACTTTGCCCTTCAGGCCAGCTTTGTCCAGGGCCTGGATGGCGCCCAGGGCCATGTTGTCATTGGCGCACCACACGCCGCCCACATCGGGGTATTGGCTCAGCCAGGTCTCTACCAGGGCCAGCGCTTCGTGGGTGTTCCAGTTGCCGGTGTCCCAGCCCACAGCCTCAATGCCGGGGTACTCGGCCAGCGCCTGCTCCAGGCCGATCCTGCGGTTGATGGCAGCGGTGTTGCCCAGCATGCCCTCGGTTACGAAAATCTGGCCTTCGCCGCCCATAAACTCAAACAGCTCTTTGGCCACCAGGTAGCCGCTCTGCACGTTGTCGGGGGAGGTGTGAATCGCCCAGTTGGGGGTTAGATCCAGGGGCCCAACGTCGTCGGGTTTGTTCCAGGCGGTGCCGATAAAGCCGCCACCCTCTGCCATGGCCTCGGCCAGGGCATACGCGATAGCATCTTCGTTGGGATCGGAGTACGCCAGGGCATTTCCGCCGGCCATAGCGGAGAATTGGCGCATGTTGTCCACTTCCCTATCGTTGGATCCGCCGGAATCCAGCACCTGCATCTCGTACTTCTGGCCGATGCTCTCCAAGTACTCGGCAAACATCTCCATGCCCACCTTGATGGTGGCGATGTACGGATTGTCCAGGCCGCGGATGGAAACTGCCAGGTACACGGTGGTGTCCAGCTTCTCCTGGGGAACGTTCTCGATGGTGAAGTCCTTTAAATCCGCTGTCGCCGACAGGGTGAGCGACGCAAACAGGGCCACAGCCATCACCACTGCAAATAGAGCCTTGAACCGTTTCATTGGGTACCCTCCTCCATTTTTGATGAATGCCATAATGTCATGACATTCTGTTCTCTTTATTATATGGATGTTGCTTGGATTGTCAAGAAGTTTTTTATGCAATCTTAAAAGTTTTTCTCGAAAGTTTTTTGGCAAAGGGCAAAATCGACGCTTGTTCTTTGCGCTGAGCGGGGCTATAATGGGCTATGAATGTAGGCACAAAGAAGGCAGAAAGGGGTATAAGGCATGATCCAGAGCTATTGTACCGGGTTACAGCACATCGGCATACCTACCCGTGATGTAGCGTCCACCGTAAGATTTTACCAAGGGTTGGGCTTTGAAACCACCTGGCAAACCGAAAAGGGTGATGTGGTCTTTTTGGCGCTCAAGGGCCTCACCATCGAAACCTATTTGGGCGACACCAACCCCCGCACCGGGGCCATCGATCACATCACCATCAATGTCACCGACATCGGCAAGGTGTTTGCCGAGGCAAAGGCCGCCGGGTACAAACTGATCGATCAGGATGTGATCACGCTTCCCTTTTTTGACAAAGGATGCAGCTATTTTATGATCGAAGGCCCCAACAAAGAACGGGTGGAGTTTAACCAAATTTTATAGCAAAGGAACACATCCCATGCCAACACATCATAAAGGCATCTGTTTAGTGGGCGCGGGGCGCGCGGGTTTGATCCACGGGCGCAATTTCCAAAGCCAGGTGCCGGGTTTTTCTGTCGTATCGGTGGTTGACCCTTCGGAAGAAGCCGCCGGTTGTGCCTGCGATGAACTGGGCGGGGCCCGCTCCTTTCGGGATTACCGCCAAGCCTTTGACGATCCTGCCGTACACGGCGTGGTGGTGGTGACGCCCACCAAGTACCATCGCGACATCGTGGTGGCCGCCGCCGCCGCAGGCAAGCACATATTGTGCGAAAAACCCATGGCCATGAATGAGGCGGAATGCCAACAAATGATCGACACGGCAAATAAAAACAAGGTCACGCTGCAAATCGGCTTTATGCGCCGGTACGATGCCAGTTTTCTGGCCGCAAAAGAAGCAATCGACGCCGGGGAAATCGGCCAAGTGGTGATGGTAAAGTCCCTTACACGGGGGCCCAGCACACCCCAGCCCTGGATGTATGACATTGCCGCAAGCAACGGGCCCCTAGCCGAGGTAAACAGCCACGATATTGACACCGTGCACTGGTTTACCGGCAGCACCTTCCAAGAGGTGTACGCCGTGGCGGGCAACTATCGTTGCCCCGAAGCACGGCAGGCCTATCCGGATTTTTATGATAACGTGGTTTTAACCGGCAAGCTACAAAACGGCATGCAGGGGAATATCGACGGGGCCCAAGGCGTGGGCTATGGCTACGATGCCAGGGTGGAAATCCTAGGGACCGACGGCGTGATCTACCTAGGCGATACCAACCAGGGCGGCATGATGTACGCCAACCGTTCCGGCAACAAAGTCCAGCCCTTTGTCAAGAGCTGGACGGGGCTGTTTGCCCAAGCCTATTTGGAGGAAGACCGGCACTTCGCCGCTTGCATCCTTGGGGAGGCGGAACCAAGGGTCACCGGCCTGGACGGCCTGAATGCCGTGCGGGTGGTGGCGGCGGGCAATCAATCCATCGCAGAGCGCCGCATTGTGAGTTTGGAGGAGTGATTGTATGACCCCTACGGTTTTGGCGATTGACATTGGCACCCAAGGCACCAAGGCGGCGCTTTTTGACCAGAACATGAACATCGTGGCCACGGCCTTTGAGCCTTCCCGCCTGATCCAACCCAGCCCCGGCACCGTGTGGCAAGAGGCCGACGACTTATACGGCGCTTGTGTGCGTACCATCCGGGAGGTGCTGGCCCAGCCGGGCGTGGATCCGGCAGCTATATCAGCCATTGGCGTGGACGGGCAAATGGCGGGCATCATGGGCGTGGGAGACGATGGCCAGGCCGTAACCTACTACGATTCCTGGCTGGACAACCGCTGCGCCCCCTACATGAAGCGTATGCGAGAGAAGGCCGGGCAACGGGTCACCGAAATCACCGGCGGACCGGTCACCTACACCCACGGGCCCAAAATCCTATGGTGGAAACACGAACATCCGGAACAATACGCCAAGGTCGCCAAGTTTGTGCTGCCCCACGGTTACATCACAGGCCGGATGGCCGGGCTTACCGGTGAGGAGCTGTATTTTGACTACACCTGCCTGCAATACTCCGGCTTTGGTGACAATCTGCAAAAAACCTGGAGCAATGAACTGCTGGGCCTCTTTGACGTAGACCCCAAAAAGATGGCGCGCATCGTATCGCCCTTTGATATCGTGGGCAAGGTGACGGCCGCCTTTTCGAAAGAGACCGGCCTGCCCTCGGGCATTCCGGTGGTGGCCGGTGGTGGGGATACGGCCTGTTCGATCTTTGGCTCCGGCCTGTTTGATCAGGATTTGTTGTTTGATATCGCTGGAACCGCTTCCGTGATGTGCAGCGTGGTGGATCAATTTGTGCCCGACACCGAGTTTGAAACCCTCACCATGATGCGTTCGCCCATAGACGGCTTCTGGTTCCCCCTGGCCTATATCAATGGGGGCGGCCTATGCCTCAAATGGTTCCGGGATCAAATCGCCCACACCACCTACGAGGCACTGGAAGCCGAATGCGTCCACATCCAACCGGGCAGCGACGGGCTGCTGTTTGTGCCCCACTTCGCCGGGCGGGTGCTGCCCAACAACCCCGATGTAAAGGGCAGTTTTATCGGCCTGGACTGGAAGCATACCGACGCCCATCTGTTCCGCGCGGTGATGGAAGGTGTGGCCTACGAGTATCGTTATTACCTGTCGGTGCTGCAAAAGCTGTATCCCCAAAGCCGGTTTGATACGATGTACGCGGCGGGGGGCGGGGCCAAATCCGCTGTGTTTAATCAGATCAAGGCCGACGCCCTGGGCGTAAAGGTGACGCCCTTTGTGATGGGCGAGGCCGGGCTGGCCGGTACCGCGGTGATCGCGGGTATGGGCGCGGGCCTGTTTGCGGATTACCGGGAGCCCATCCAAAAGATCATGCGGGGCGGCGAATCCCTGGAGCCGGACGCCGCGCGGCACGCGGCCTACGCGCCTTACGCCCAAGCGTATTTGCGGGCGATTGATGCGTTGACGGGGTTAGGGGGTTGAGGGTTTAGGGGATAGGGATTAGGGGTTAGGGGAGGAATGAATTCAACATGCTCGCAGCAAGAATGCACGGAATCAATGACCTGCGCGTGGAACAGGTTCCCACGCCAACACCTGGCCCAGGCGAGGTGTTGGTCAAAGTAGAAGCGGCGGCCATTTGCGGCACCGATGTGCGCATTTTTACCGCCGGTTCACCCATTGTGGCCGCCGGCCAGCCGTTGATCTTAGGGCACGAATTTGCCGGCGCCGTCCACACCATAGGGGAAGGTGTCACCGCCTACGCCCCTGGCGACCGGGTGGCGGTGGCCCCCAACATGGGTTGCGGTTTTTGTGATCTGTGCGTATCGGGCAATGGCCAGCTCTGCCCGGATTACCGCGCCCTGGGTGTCAATTTAGACGGCGGCTTTGCCGAGTACGCGCTGATCCCAGCCCAGGCGGTGGGGGGCGGCAACCTGATGCCCCTGGGCAATTCATCTTTTGTGGAGGGGGCGCTCAACGAGCCCTTCTCTTGTGCCCTAAATGGCTTCGAGCGCTGTGCCGTACAACCGGGCGATTTTGTGCTGATTGTGGGCGCAGGGGCCATCGGCCTGATGCACGCCAAGTTAGCCAAGTTAGCCGGGGCCAGCCGTGTGGTGCTTTGCGACCTATCGGAAGAGCGGCAGGCAGCGGCCCGGGCTATGGACGACGCCTACATCACCGTAGGCGCGGTGGATGCCAACCAGGCAACCGCCCTCACCGACGGCCATCTGTTTGATGCCATCATCACCGCCTGCCCCTCTCCCGCCGCCCAACAAGCCAGCCTTTTGTTGGCCGCAATCAATGGGCGCATTTGTTTCTTTGGCGGGTTGCCCAAGGGCCGGGAGGAGGTATCCCTCAACACCAACATCATTCATTACAAGCAGCTTATCGTCACCGGTACCACCAGGGCCAGCCTGGCTCAATACCGCAAAACCCTGCGCTTCATCCGGGAAAAGGCTCTCTCCATGGAGGATTTGGTGACCCGCCGCGGTCCCCTGGCCCAAATTGAGGAGCTGTTTGAGCTGGCCAGGCAAGCCAAGGGGCTCAAAAACCTAATAGAATTTTGATTAAAAATTTACTTGAAAAAGGTGATACGCATTAAGCTCATCGCAGCCCTCAAAAAAGAATTTACGGTCATCCCCATCGCCATTTTTACGCTATATATGTTCTCTTATGGCGCTATGGCAATCTATTCAACCTATCTCAATCTTTATCTAAACGGCATCGGCTTC
Organism: Clostridia bacterium; assembly: GCA_009784985.1. Classification (GTDB taxonomy): domain Bacteria; phylum Bacillota; class Clostridia; order Christensenellales; family Aristaeellaceae; genus WQXF01. The sequence goes on from WQXF01000025.1 coordinate 23,904, forward strand.
TCCCAACCGCAGATCGGCATGGCGATTTCTATCTCCACCTTTTTTGCGCTGATGGCGCAGATGGCCTGGGGCATACTCAGCGACCGTGCAAAACGGAAAAACACCATTGTCCACGTGATTTTTGCCGGATGCTTGGTGGCAGCCCTGCTCTATTATGTATCGCAGAACTTTGTGTTTGTGATGGGCGTGCTCACGCTGTACGTTTTCTTTTCCACCGGTTTGCCCCCGTGTTTGGATAATATCGTGTTGGAATCCTCCGAAGGCAAAGCATGGAACTACGGGCAGATACGCATGGGCGGCACCATCGGTTACTGCATCGTGGTGCTGCTGATTGGTTTTGTGATCCACGAGGAATACGCGCGCATCTTTTTTATGACCGCCATTGCGCTCCTTGTCTGTTTTTTGCTTTCGTTTAAGTTGCCTGTTGTGCCCGGCCACCGGAGCGGCAAACACAAATCCAGCTTTCGTATACTGCTTAAAAACCGGCCGCTGATGATCATGATTGCCTACAATCTGTCGTTTGCGCTGGGCATGTCCTTTTTCTACAGCTTTTATCCCATTTATTTCAGCTCCATCGGGGGCACAAGCGTACAGATCGGCGTGATGATGTTCTTTTGCGCGGTTATCGAAATCCCCTGCCTGTTCCTGGCCAACCGGGTAGTGAAACGGTTTGGTGTGGAGCGCGTGCTGATCGTATCGGGCCTGGTGGCCGCGCTGCGTTGGCTGCTGCTCTCTTTTTTACAAAACCCCACGCTGATCATCGCCGCCAACACGCTCCACGGCATCGGATATACCGGCTTTTCGTACTGCATTGTGGTGTACATCAACGAAACCGTGCCGCCGGATCTAAAAGCTACCGCTCAAAGCTTTAACGTGCTGATCGGCAGCGTCTTTGCACGGCTGATCTTTGGGTATATTGGCGGCTTGGCCTCAGAGGCGTTTGGCGCAAACAACATCCTGCTGGTGGCCTGTGCAGTGTTGTTGGTTTCCACGGTATTGTTTTCGACCTGGGCGTACAGGCATAAAAATTGGAGAAACAAGGAGGCGTAACCCATGACGTATCAAGAAGAAAACCAAAAGCTGATCCGGCTGTTTACCCCCTGCCGCGTAACCGACGTCCGCGCCGGCATGGACTGGATGGGCTACCATCACTACGGCACGGTGGATCATAGCATCCGGCCCCTGTTCCGCACCCATGCGGTGGGCATCGCCCGCACGGCCCGCTACCTGCCCTACGAGGGGCCCGCTCCCCTGGAGCGCGGCGAAGCTTACACCGAGTGGGTGGGCTGGTACTATGGCAACGTGTGCACCGACCCCTGGATGCACGACATTGAGCCCGGCGACTTTTTAGCCCTGGATGTGGCCGGGCTGGACGTGGGGCTGCTGGGCTCCAACAACACCCTAACCGGGCTGCTCAAGGGCGCGGTAGGCTATTTAACCAACGGCGGAGGCATCCGGGATACCGACGAGGTGATTTTGCAAAAGATACCGGTGTGGTCCAAGCAGATCTCCCAAGGTATGGATCAGGCGCGCATCCGGTATTACGAAAAGGACATTCCCGTGGCCATCGGCGGCGTGGCGGTGTATCCGGGCGATGTGATCGTGGCCGACGGCGACGGGGTGATCGTGGTGCCGCGCAAAGCAGCCTTGGACGTAGCCAAATACGCCTGGCAAGAGATGAACGGCGACAAGACCGGCCGCCAGAACCTCTACAAAGAACTGGGCTGGGAACTGGACGATACGGTGATCCCGGTGGATGAGATTAAATAAAGATTTACCCTTTCCTCTCCTGGGTTTTCTGCATAAATCGCTCAACATCTATCACAAGCCGGGTGTGGGTTCCCTTGCCAATCTCGCCTGCCTGGTCGCTTGCGGCTACCGCAAATTCGATTTTGCGTCCGCTCACCGAGGTGACGGCGGCGGTGGCGGTAATTGTTGCGCCCATAGGGCTTGCGGCAATGTGCTCCACGCTAATCAACGTGCCCACGGAGCTTTGCCCCTCCTCCAGCCCATCGGCCAAACAGGCGCAAGCAGCTTGTTCCATCAGGGCAATCATCATGGGCGTGGCGAATACATCCAAGCTGCCGCTGCCTACGGCTTTGGCGGTATTTTGATCGTTGACAACCGTGCTAGCGACAGCGGCTTTGCCCGGCACCATCTCTGTTGTTCCGTTCATGCTTTTACCTCCGAAAACCGCCCATAGGAAACACGTTCGCTAAAAGCTAGCTTGTCCCGGCGCGATCCCAGGCCGTCGGGTTTCCCCACCGGCAAAACAACCCGTAGATGATACCCCTTAGGCACACCCAGTGCTTCCAACGCGGCCTTTTGTTCCGCCTGGCCAAAGTATGGGCTGTCCAACCACACCGAGGCATACCCAAGGGCCGTGATGGCCAGCAGCATGTTGCCCGCGGCGGCCGCGTAGTCTTCTACCTCAAAATTATACCGGCCCTTTTGCGTGGAAGCATCGGTAAGCAAGGCAATGGCCGCGGGCGCCGTGCGCAGCCCCTCTGTGGGCGATACGTCGCAGAGGGGCTGAACATCTTCCCTAGTTGGCAATATAACTAACCGGACGCATTGGGTATTGTTGCCCGTGGGTGCGGCAAGGCCAGCCTGAGCGATGCGCTCAAGATCGCTCAGGGGCACAGGATCGGGCAGGAATCGTTCTTTGTGAGAGTATCGATTTTTTACGGCCTGAAAAAAATCCATATGCAACACCTTCTTTGCTTTTGTGCATGTATTGTACCGCATGTGGCCGCTACTTCGCAATCACCCGAATAGACTCCCCCTCGATGATGCTGCAGGGCAATACGATATTTGGCGTGCGCACATCCCGTTTGTGAATACTGCCCACCAACAGCTTTGCCGCCCGGGTGCCAATCTGCCTGTTGGGCAGCGACACCGTGGTGAGGGGCGGGTTTACCAACTGCGCAAATTCCCGGTTGTCAAAGCCCACCAAGGAGATGTCCGCCGGGATGCCCAGGCCGTGGTTTTTGATGGCGCGGTAGCAGCCGGTGGCCATCGTATCATTCATGGCAAAGATGGCGGTGGGGCGCACGCTCATTTCCATCAGCACATTGCATTGCTCCACGCCGCTCTCGTACCCCCAATCCCCCCAGCGGATATACTCGCCGGGCACGTACAGACCAGCATCGTCCATGGCCGCCCGGTATCCTTCCAAACGAAGCCGGGCGTCTGCCGATGCCGGGTGCCCCGCCACCAGGGCGATCCGTTGGTGGTTCGCTTGGATCAGCTTGTGGGTGATCCCGTAGGCGCTGCGCTGGTTTTCGTAGGTAACGCTGCAGGCTTCTTCATTGTCGGCGGTGGCGTAGGCATAGGCCATGGGGATGTTGACCGGCTGCCGGATGCCGGTGATGTGGCGGTCGTGCATAGCCACGTAAATGATGCCGTCTACACACGCGTTTTCCATCAGGCGCATGCCCTGGTTGATGTCTTCGATATATTTGTTGAGCTTGTCGTATTGATTAAGCAGCTTGTCCAGTAGGCGCAGATTGTACAGCAGCATCTGGTACCCGCTCTGCTCCAAAAAATCGCTGATCCCGTCTACGATTTCGGGCACCGGCATGCCGCGGATGTCTTCCACCAGCACGCCGACGATATTGGTTTTTTTCATGCGCAACGACTTGGCGATGGTGTTGGGGCAGTAATTAGTTTGGCGCACGGCCCGCAGCACCCGCTCCTCCACTTCGGAGCTCATCTTCCTGGTTTTGTTGAGCACATAGGATACCGTCGCCACGGAAACCCCCGAGAGGCGGGCGATGTCTTTCATCGTAGCCAAGGTGCTGTTCACTCCTCTTGCCAAGCTTGCTATTCCCCGATGCCGCCCGGCAGAATCCCTCCACCGCTCACGCGGTCCCCCTCCCTTTAACAAGGGAGGTAGGGGCTTAACGAGGACTTTGCGAAAACTCCTTACCCCCCTTGCCAAAGGCTTAACTTGACCCACAAAACTGATTAGAGGAAGTCGCGGTAAGCCATAAGGAGGAAAAGCTTGTTCAGGCCGATCCAAACGACCTTCAGTCCGGGTGGCCCATCGCTTTTTGCACCGACATGA
>WQXF01000026.1 GCA_009784985.1 Clostridia bacterium
AGATTCGCCAGATCAGGGCGGCCAGCAGCAGCGGCGGGAACAGCCACAGTAACCACAGGGGTGGCTCAGGCGGTTCGCTTTCCGGCAAAACTTGTGGCGGTTCGGGGGTGGGGGTAGGCGTGGGCTCCGGCTCGGGTTCAGGCTCTTCATCGGGTTCTTCTTCGGGCTCTTGCTCGGGGGTGGGGTTTTCGTCTTCGTTTGGTGAGGGGCTGGGGGTGGGCTCGGGGGTGCTCGGTGGCGGTTCCTCATTCCCTCCATTGTTGTCTTCATTGTTGTTTTCGTTATTGTTTTCGTTATTGTTTTCGTTCTGATTTTCATTTTGTTCGGGCGGCATGTGGTTGGAATCCTCCGGCGGCGTGGCGTCGAAAGAAACCCAGCCGAAGTGCTCGAAATAGATTTCTACCCAGGCATGGGCGTTTTTGCTGGTAACCCAGGCGACGCCGTTGCTGCCGGGCAGGGCCACGTAACCCTCTATATAGCGGGTGGGCAGGCCCACCAGCCGCCCCATCACCGCCAGCGATGACGCGAACGAAGTACAATACCCCTTACGCTCTTCCAACAGGAACCAGGACACAAAGTCCCGGGAGGCGGGGGGGATGTTTTGATCCAAGGTGTAAGGATAGGCGGTGCGCAGGCGGCGGGTGAGGGCCATCGCTTTTTCAAAGGGGGTAAAGGCGCCTTCTGTCCACTCCGCGGCCAAGGCGTACACCCCCGGCTCCACCACCTCGGGCAGGTGCAGGTAGTGGGCCTCTACGCTTTCGTAGTTTTCATCTATTTCACGGCCACGAAGGGATTCGACCATCTCCGCCACCCCGGTTGTATCCGCTATCAACACATAGGCGGTTGCGCTGTAGCTGTCGCCTGGCGCCGCATCCCGGGTGATAAATATTTCGCTGGCCAAATTAAAGTAGGGCACCATGTCCGGGTTGGTGCGCAGGTCGGCAAACCGCTGGGGCATAAATAGGGTGGACACACCCGGCGCGGCTATCACCACCTCCACCGGCTGCCCTGTGAATAGCGCGGAGTTGCGGCGGATATCGGCGTTTGGCCGACGTGCATCCATGGTGGAATCCCTTAGGCTTGTAAGGCGCGGATCGATGTAGAGATGGCGGCGGCTGGATATGCTGTCGTACCAACTCAGCCCGGTGTAGGAATCCTTTACGGTGCCGCGCAGCAGCAGCGCTCTTTCGGAGTGCACCTCCATTACCGGGCGGTCGCTGGGTTCCGCCGGGCCGCCCAGGCGCTCGCCTATGGGCTGATACCCCTCGGTTTTGAGCGAGTAACTGCTGCGTGGCTCATTAAAGAAAAGGTAATCGCTGATGATCTCGCGCACACGGTTGGCCACATCTTCCAGGGGTTTGTTGGCGTTTTCCTGGCCAGGCAATAAAAGCATGGCCAGCAGCAGCGAGGCCAGCGCCATGGGGAAGATACGCCGCAATGCGGTTCCATGCTCTGCGGCCATAGCGTAGAGCAGCATCAGCGCCAGCAGCGCCGGAATACAAAGGATAATCTGGGATCGGTCGCCGTAGAACCACATGCCCAGCAGCAATATCAGTGTGATGGACAGCGCAGGATAAAAGCCGCCGGTTCGCCGCGCCAGCGTAAAACCCGTGGTGGTAAACGCCGCGCAGAACAGCACGGTGAGGGGCGCGGAAAACAGGCGCAGGGGCGCGATGTATCCCTCGGCCAGCATGGACAGCGCCGGGTATATATTTTGCAGCGCATGAACCTGGGGCAGCAACCAAAGGCCGCCGACGGCCAGCACAGTCACAAAACCCAGCCACTTTGTCCAGCGGTTAATAGAGATCAAGGCCAGCGCCACCGCAATGACGGCGCACATCAATAGAATCTGCAATACCGGCCCGGTGAAGCCCAAAGCCGCATGCAGCGGCAGCGTGAGCCCGCAGCCCAACAGCGCGCCGATCAGCGCGCCCCCCGGCAGGGAATGATCGAGCGCTAAGATTCGCTCTTTGAGTGAGCGGGTGTCATTGTTCATTTTCTACCCCCGACATCAGCACCAAAGTTTCAACCTCAATATCGTGTTTCTCCAAGCGCAGCAGCAGCATGTCGGTTTCTTCGGGGAGCACGCCGTCGTATACATAGTAAAGGCGGGTGCGGGGCCCCATGCGGCGGATGCGCATCAGCATGTCGGCCACTTGGGAGTCCATCCGGCTGGTGATCACCACCGTGCCGCCGGTGCGGCGCATGCGGCGGGTTTCCAGCTCCAGCACCCGCTCAAAACGGTCGGTGCCGTCAAAGGGCGCGTGAGCCAGCGCGTCCAGCAGTGCGGGCAACTCAGATATATTTTCGCAGGCCACCTCCCGCGCGTTGGCGCCCAGCAAGGGCATACGTACGATGTGCCCGGCCTTTACCTGATCCACGGCCAAAGAGGCCGCCGTTTCGCACAGGGCGTCCCGCAGGAAATAGGCCAGCTCCTCGTCCTCGGTAGGGGGGGCGCAGTTCATCAGGATCAGCGCGTCGGGATGCTCCGGCTCCTCAAAGCGGCGGATCATCAGCTCCTGCTTGCGCATGGACAGCTTCCAATGCACACGCTTGAGCTCATCGCCGTACTGATAGGCCCGCACGTCGGCGGGGGAGGTGGCGTCGTCCTTGGCCCGGGTGATGGCTTCATTGCCCGATTCGCCGGGGGAAAACAACAGCGGGCGTACTGGAAAAGTGGAGGGCAGCACCGTGGCGTGTACCGGCGGCACACCGGGCTTGCGCTTGAGCAAAAATAGGCCAAACACATCGCTTACGCCGTAGTGGGTAAGCCCGGTAGGATACACGCCCACATGGGGGCAGGGAAAGGTTTGGCGGCACTGGGTGCGCCGGAAAGGCCGGATGGCTACCCGCACATCCAGGGGCAGGCGGGCGTCGGGGGCAAAAAAGCGCAGCAGCACCGGCGCTACGGGCAGGGGCGCGCTGTGCCGCAGGTTCACTTGCAACGAAAGGTTGTTTCCCCGCACCACCTGTGGGCTGGACAATACATAGGTGATGGACAGCGTGCCCCAGGCCAACAGCGCGCTGATCAACGCCAGCACACCCATGCAAGCCATCACCAGAAAAAAGAGCCAATACATCTGCCCGCCTGTAGACAATGCCGCCAGCAGGCAAGAGATCATCACCATTGTGAAAAACCAGGTGCGGGTACGCATTGCGTTGCTTATGGCCTCCCCTGAGATTTTTGTTAATGGAAAATGGAAAGTGGGAAGTGGAAAATTGGGTTACTCTTCATTTTCCACTTTCCATTTTCAATTTTCCATTTCTTATGGCAACTTAACCGGCACGCTCACACCTTCCAGCACCGAACGCAGCACCCGCGATGTAGTCAGGCCCTTCATGCGGGATTCGGGGCTTAGCAGTATGCGGTGGGCCACCACGGGCTGGGCCATGCTTTGCACATCTTCGGGCAATATAAAATCGCGGCCATCTAACAACGCGCAGGCCTGGGATGCCCGCACCAGCGCGATGGCTGCCCGCGTAGAAGCGCCCAGCTGCAGCGCGCTGTGTTTGCGGGTGGCGGCGCAGATGTTGGCGATGTAGGAGCGCACCTCTTTGGAGCAGTACACTTGCAGCACCGCGTCTTGCAGGGCCAGCACGTCTTCTGCCCTGCACACCGGCTCCAGGGTGGATAGGGGCGTGACCGGGCTGGCGTAGCGCTCCAAAATGTCCATCTCGTCTTCCACCGAGGGGTAGCCGATGGAGATGCGCATAAAGAAACGGTCCATTTGGGCTTCGGGCAGGGGGTAGGTGCCCACAAACTCCACCGGGTTCTGGGTGGCCAGCACCATAAAGGGCTGGGGCATGGGGTAGGTGGTGCCGTCTACCGTCACCTGCTTCTCTTCCATTACTTCCAGCAGGGAAGATTGGGTTTTGGGCGAGGTGCGGTTGATCTCGTCGGCCAGCACGATCTGGCTCATCACCGCGCCGGGCCGGAACTCCAGCTCGCCGGTTTTGAAGTTGGCGATAGAAAAGCCGGTAACATCCGAGGGTGTGACATCCGGGGTAAACTGTATGCGCTTAAACGAGCAGGCCAGCGACTTGGCCAGCGCGCTGCATAGCATGGTTTTGCCCACGCCGGGCACATCTTCGATTAGCACATGGCCGCCGCAAAGCATGGCGATCAGTGCCAGTTGGATGATCTCTTCCTTGCCAACGATCACCTTGCTGATGTTTTGTTGCAACGCGCGCACGATCCGCCTGGGTTGCTGCATGTGTTTTCTCCTTTTCAACCAAACTGAACCTGAATCAAGTATAATAGAAGCGCGGCGGTTTGACAAGCCTTGCGCGAACGTGCAACGCATGCTATGCTGAGTATACCCAAAGAATATATTGTTTAAGAGAGGAGCGGGCGGAGATGCCGGAACAATCCCAACGTTTTGCGGGATGCATTACCCAAGTGCGGGGCATCCGTGTGGGCCACGCCCAGGATCGCCAGGCCTGTACAGGGGTTACGGCGGTTCTTTGCGGCAGCGATGCAGTCGGCGGCGTGGACGTGCGCGGGGCTGCGCCCGGCACCCGGGAGACCGATCTTTTGCGCCCCGGCAATTTGGTGTTAGGCCCAAACGCTATTTTACTGTGCGGTGGGAGCGCTTATGGTTTGGCTGCTGCCGACGGCGCCATGCGCTTTTTGCGGGAGCGTGGCGTGGGGCTGGATGTAGGCGTGGGCATCGTGCCCATCGTGCCTGCTGCCGTGCTGTTTGATTTGGCATGTGGCGATGCGGGCAGATTCCCCGATGGGGAGATGGGCTACGCCGCCTGCGCCGCTGCCCTTCGTTTACCCAAAGGTGAGCCTGTGATCCAAGGCCGGGAAGGCGCGGGTTGCGGCGCAACTGTGGGCAAGCTGATTCCTGGCACAAGGCCAGCCTTTGGTGGGATCGGCTCGGCCTCCTTGCGGGTGGGCGGGGCCACAGTGGGGGCCATCGTGGCGGTGAACGCCGCAGGCGATGTATACCATCCAACCACGGGCGTGTGGCTGGCCGGCAGCCGCCTGGCCGACGGTACCCCCGTATATGCCAACGATATTTTGTGCAGTGGCGCACAGGCCAGTGGGCCCATGGAGCCCAAGATCGGCATCACCGGCAAAGTGGGCGAAAACACCACCATCGGCGTGGTGGCCACCGACGCCAAGCTTACCAAGGAGCAATGTGAGCGCCTGGCCATATCCGCCCACGACGGCTACGCGCGCTGCATCCGCCCGGCCCATACCCAGCTGGACGGTGATACGGTATTTTCTGTAGCCACTTGCCGGATCGAAGACGACATCCCCTTTATTGCCCTGTGCGCCGCTGCTGCCGAGGCCACTGCCCGCGCCGTAGCCAACGCGGTGATGGCCTTATGATCCGCGGCATCGGCGTGGACTTGATTGGCATCGCCCGCATAGAGGAGATGCTGGAGAATCCGAATTTCTTAGCCCGTTTTTTTACCCCGGAAGAGCAGGCCTATGTCCACGGCCGAGGCGCGGCAGGCACGCAAAGCGCCGCCGGTATCTACGCCGCAAAAGAAGCGATGCTCAAAGCCCTGGGCACCGGCATTGCCCCCATTGGCTTGCAGGAGGTAGGCGTAACCCATGCGGCCTCGGGCGCTCCCCAAGCTGCGCTAGGCCCCAAAGCGGCAGCACGTTTGCTGGAGCTGGGTGGGGAACGCATGCACATCAGCATTACCCATGCGGAGGGTATGGCCGTGGCTGTGGCGATTATAGAGTAGAATGCACAATGTACGAATGCAGGTATCCAGTAGGGGCGATTATCAATCGCCCGCCGTATCGTACAAACCCATGCTGGTTTTGGGCGACGGGCGATTAATAATCGCCCCTACAGGAACGGCGGGATTCCCCATTGTAGGGCGCGGCGACCCGACGCGCCGCCGCAGTACACTCCAAAAAGGAGGGCGGGCCATGCTGTACACCATCGCACCAAAACAAATGTTATCCTTGGAGAGCGATGTGATCGCCAACATCGGTTTGCCTTCGATTTTGCTGATGGAGCATGCGGCCCAGGCGGTGGTGCGGGCGATCGGGGAGATTGCCCAGCAACAGGCCCACGTGCTGTTTGTGTGCGGGCCGGGCAACAATGGCGCGGATGGATGCGCCGCCGCCCGGCTTTGGACCCAGCAGGGCGGGCGCGCTACCGTGTGGCTGCCCACAGCCCCAGAAACGCTGCAGGGAGATGCGGGAACCCAGGCCCGCCTCCTGGCCCATTGTGGCGTGGAGGTGACGCTTTGCGCCGGGCGGGTGCCGGGCATACCCAACGATGCCGAAGTGATCGTGGATGCGCTGTTTGGCACCGGCTTGCAACGGGCGGTGGAGGGCAATGCCGCCGCGTTGGTATGTGCCATTAACGAAGCGGAATTGCCTGTGGTGTCGGTAGATATCCCTTCGGGCATTGACGGGGAGAGCGGCAGGCAACGGGGCGAGGCTGTTTCTGCCCATACCACTGTGACTTTTCACCGGCCCAAGCCGGGCCACTACTTTTATCCGGGCCGGGATCACACAGGGCGGCTCATCGTGGCCGATATCGGCATCCGGGCCGCCTGGGACAAGGTGCCGGGAAGCCGCGTGCTGGAAGCGCCCGATCTGCCAACGTTGTTGCCTCCCCGCCCTCACGATGGGCACAAGGGCACCTTTGGCCATGTGCTGGTGGTGGCCGGTTCCAGGGGCATGGCGGGAGCTGCTGCCCTTTGCGCCGAAGCAACATTGCGCACCGGCGTCGGTTTGGTAACGGTGGCTTGCCCCCGGGGCATACTGCCCATCGTACAGCAGCGGGTGCCCTGCGCTATGGCCGTGGGTTTGCCGGAAACCGACGGGCGCATCAACGCCCTGGGTGCGGAAATGCTGGTGGCGACGGCACGCAACAAAGATGCCCTTGCCGTAGGCCCCGGCCTGGGGCAGGGCGACGATCTATTTATTGCCCTTGAGCCGCTGTTTGCACAAAAATCTCCCGTGGTGATTGACGCCGACGCCCTCAATGCCCTTGCTTTGGCTGACACGCTGCCCTTGCTGGGCCCCAATGCCGTATTGACCCCCCATCCCGGCGAGATGGCGCGCCTGCTGCGCATCAGCGTGGCCGAGGTAACGGACGATCCCCAGGCCGCGGCGCAAAAGCTGGAGAAACGCACCGGCGCTACCGTGCTCCTGAAGGGGGCCACCACGGTGATCACCGGCAATGCTCGCACCACCCTCAACTGCACCGGCAACGACGGCATGGCCACCGGCGGCAGCGGCGATGTGCTCACCGGCCTGGTGGCGGGCCTGTGCGCCCAGGGTTTGCCGGCCTACGACGCGGCTGCCGCCGCCGCCTGGCTCCATGGCCGCGCCGGTGAGCATGCCGCCCGCTGGCTGGGTCACCGCGCGATGACGGCGATGGATTTGTTGGCCTCTGTGCCCGATGCGCTGCGCGAAATCGAAAAGTGATCCGCCGCATATCTTGCGGATACAACCCATACACTGTCCCCAGGGAGGTGGTGGTATGGAAAAGCGCAAGGTGCTGATCTCCCTGCCGGATATGTTGGTGAGGCAAGCCGACGCGGCCGCCATGGCCGAGGGGGTTACGCGCAGCGCGCTGGTGCGCGAGGCGCTGTGTCAATACCTATCCCGGAAGCATATGTTGGAAAGCAGAGAGCAGATGAGAAGGGGCTACGAGGAAATGGCCAGGATCAATACTGCCTGGGCCCAAACTGGTCTGCGCGCGGATATGCGGATCCTGGACGCGTATGAAGCTATGCTTTCGGAGAGTGAAGAACCATGATCAAGCGAGGCGAAGTATATTTCGCTGATTTAAATCCGGTGGTCGGCTCGGAACAGGGCGGCGTTCGCCCTGTGTTGGTGATCCAAAACGATATTGGAAACAAGTATAGTCCCACGGTGATTGTCTTGGCCATCACCTCCCGCATCGAAAAGGCGAAGTTGCCCACCCATGTGGAGGTTCCGGTGGGTGTCAGCGGCCTAAAGCGGGATTCGGTGATACTGGGCGAACAGGTGCGCACGCTGGAAAAGAAGCGGCTGCGCGAGCGAATCGGCGCGTTGCCCGAGGCGCTGATGCGCCAGGTGGACGACGCGATGCGGGTGTCGCTGGGGTTTACACAGTCGGTTTAGGGGTTAGGGACTAGGGGAGGCGCAACCTCCCCTTTCATTGGGAAAGAGAGTGGACAAGCATGCGCATCAAACAAAAAACCATCCCCAAGCAAACCATCAAGGCGTATATTCTGATGCTGGCCGGTACGGTGCTGGCCGCCCTTTCGTTTGATTTGTTCTTTTTGCCCAATTCTATCGCGCCGGGTGGGCTTACCGGCGTGGCCACATTGCTTAATCACCTGACCGGGGTGCGGGTGGGTTTGGCCAGCATTGCCCTGAATGTGCCTCTCTTTTTGATAGGATATCGTGCGGTGGGCGGCAGTTTTGCGTTTCGGTCGTTGGTGGCCATGCTGTCGCTGTCATTGCTGATCGACTTGATCCCCCAAATGCCCTTTACCGACGATTTGCTGCTGGCCTCCATCTACGGCGGGGTGCTGATGGGTTTTGGTTTGGGCCTGGTGCTGCGCGCCGGGGCTACCACCGGGGGCACGGTTTTATCTGCCAAGATCATCCACACCCGTTGGCCCATTGTAAGCGTAGGCGGCGTGCTGTTTGGCCTGGATTGCCTGGTGGTGGTGGCCGCCGGTGTGGTGATCGACACCCAGGCCGCACTGTATGCCATGGTGGCCATATTGCTGTGCGCCAAGGTGACGGATTTGGTGCTCCAGGGCTGGAACACCGCCAAGCAATTGCTGATTATCAGCGACCATGCCCAAGCCATCGCCGGGCGCGTTACCGCCGATATGGAACGGGGAGCCACTTTGCTCTCCGCCACCGGCGCGTACAGCGGCGAACCCCGCGGCATGGTGCTCTGTGTGGTGAGCAATACCGAGGTGGCCCGGCTCAAGGAGATTGTTGCTCAGATCGACCCCAGGGCCTTTGTGACGGTTTCCAATGTGCACGAGGCCATGGGCGAAGGGTTTGCGGGATTAGAGAAAAATGAGAACAAAAAAAAGAAATGAGCGGCTTACCGGTCAAAATACACGTCGCGCAGTGTTGCGGCGCGTACCTGCACAACCGGCACAGTGACGTTTTTGCCCCGCCCATCCAAGATGGTCTCCATCCCTATGATTTCGGCTATATCTACTTGGATTACATCCCCGGGCCTTAGCTCCGGCGCAAACGCGTGGCCGCTAACCCTTGTAAACTCCCAAAGCCAATAATCCTGAAGGATAATTAACACCAGCTGGGTTTTGCCCCCCACATGGCAAAGCACCTTTAGGTCGGCTCCCAGGGCCGGTTCTTCATGTATTATGCGACAATTGAATGAAAAGGTTTTTGTTGCAAAATCGTCGGGGCGATTTGCATATTGCGTCAATGTGCGGAAAGTGATGGACACCGGTGCGGCGACGGCCGTGCTGCACAGCAATTGATTCAACTCGATTAAAGAACAGACACCGGTTTCCATGAACCCATTGACACGTTGGAACGCTAGGTATGCTTCGGTGGTTTGGCTGGTAAAATGGGTGATGTTTTTTTTATCTTTTTTGTACCCCAGTTGGATGAGCCGCTGGCGTATTTCTTGCACCACGGGGCCTTGATCGCCCTCTTGCCAGCTGGTTTGTTCCGTCATGTCCCAAGCTGCGGCAGGAAGAAGGCATAGGCAAAGCAAGGCCGTTAAAGCAAGAAAACAAACGATTCTTCTTTTCACGTCTTGTTTCCCCCGATGCATTCAAAAAAGATCATGCTGGAAAAAGCGTACTGCTGTTACGTTTGTTTGTCAATTGTGTCTGGCTTAAATTTTTTATTAAGAATACTCAGTGAGGGGCAGGTTTCCGAGGCTTTTTGTGATACAATGTAGCAAACAGATGTACGGCTTAGGAGGTTCATCCCCGGTGAAAGAAGAGCAAAACCTCATCCCCATGCGCGCCGCGGTGCGCACCGTGGTCGAGTTCAGCATTTATGGCGAGGATTTGCAAATCGGCGGTTCCACCCGTATGGTGGAGGGCGGCAATGCCCACCGCGCGCGGCAAAGTTTTGCCCGGGAGGCCATCACCGGTTATCAATCCGAAGTTGCCCTGTCCATTACGGTATTTGGTGAAGCCGTGGCGCTGGAGATTTCCGGCCGGGCCGACGGCCTGTTTGAGCGGGGTAGCCTGTGCGTGGTAGAGGAGATCAAGCTGGCTTCTAGCGGCGCGCTGAATATGGCCGACGCTTGGCCCGAACACTGGGCGCAGGCCGGTTGCTACGGGCACATGCTGTGCGAGGCCCGGGGCTACGAGGCCGTGTGCTTGCGTGTGCTTTACGTGGATACCGAGGGCGGCGAGGCGGCTTGCTTTGAGCGGGTGGTTGATGCCGGCAAGCTGGCCAGTGACTTCCACATGCTGGCCAACGCCTATTTGATTCATGTGGAAGAGGGCGTGGCCTGGCGCGTGGCGCGGGACGCCGGGCTGGCAAAGCTGGCTTTCCCCTACGGCGAGTACCGCAAGGGGCAGCGTGATTTTGCGGGCAATGTGTACGTGGCCATCCGCGACCGGAAGCGGCTGCTGGCCCAGGCGCCCACGGGCATCGGCAAAACCATGGCGGCGCTGTTTCCGGCTCTCAAGGCGCTGGGTGAGGGGCTCACCGGGCAGATTTTTTATCTTACCGCCCGCACCACCGGCAAGCAGGCCGCGTTGTCGGCGCTGGATCGCCTGCGGCAGGCCGGTTTGGCTCTCCGGGTGTTAGAGATGACCGCCAAGGAGAAGTGCTGTCCACGGGAGGGCGGGATGCACTGCGATCCCGAGGTTTGCCCGTATAGCAAGGGGTATTATTTGCGCATCGGCGACGCGCTAGAAGCGTTGCGTGCCCAGGGCGGCGATTGGAAAAGCGACATCGTGTACCGGCTTGCCTGTGCGCGCATGGTATGCCCCTTTGAGTGCTCTCTGGCTTTGTGCGAGTTGGCCGATGTGGTGGTATGCGATTACAATTACGCCTTTGATCCGGGGGCGAGATTGCAAAGCTTTTTTTCTAATCGCCGTGACCGCCACGACCTCACCTTGCTCATCGACGAGGCCCATCACCTGGTGGACCGGGGCCGGGATATGCTCAGCGCCTCCATCGATAGCGGCGCTCTCCGTGGGTTGCGCAAGGAGTGGCGCAGGGCCCATGGAGCCAAAAACCCACTGTATCGAGCCGCCACCACGTTGATCCGCGCCATGGAGTTGGTTCGCCGGGACATGGGCGAGGAAACCGAGGCCTGGCGTGCCGACGCTCCCCTTGTTGACGAGGCTCGGGCTTTTGCCCAGTGGGCTGCCGAGGCGATGGCGGCGCGAGAGCTGCCGGGCCGGATGCTATTAGATCAATTTTTGACTGCGATGGTGTACAACGCCTGCGTTGATCGTTACGACGATACCTATGTCACGCTCCTGCAGCGGCAGGGAAAGGAGCTTGCTGTACAGCTCTCTTGCTTGGATCCTGCGCCCTACCTGGCCAAATGCACCGCGCGCCTGGCCGGGGTGGTGGCGTTCTCAGCCACGCTGTCGCCCTTGCGGGGTTATGCGCGATTGCTGGGCATCAATCCGGAAGCCGACGGCCTGCTTTCCCTGGCCTCGCCCTTTCCGCCATCCAACCTGTGGGTGGTGGGGCGGCGTGTTTCCACTCGCTGGGCCCATCGGGCCGACACTGCCGCTGAAGTGGCCGCTTCCGTGGCGGCCATGGTGAAAGCGCGCGTTGGCAACTACCTGTGTATGTTTCCGTCTTATGCTTATTTGCGAACCATTCGGGAATTGCTGGAGCCGCTGCTGCCCGATACCTGTTTGCTCACCCAAAGCGGTGGCATGGGTGAGGCGGAACGGACGGAATTTCTGGCCCAATTTGTACCGGGGGAGCGTTCCATCCTGGGGTTGGTGGTGATGGGCGGCGCTTTTGGCGAGGGCATCGACCTGCCCGGCGACCGGCTTTGTGGCGTGGCGGTGGTGGGCATCGGCCTGCCCCAGGTTGGCGTGGAGCGGGAGACCCTGCGCGCCTACTATCAAAAGGTGATGGATGATGGTTTTGCCTATGCTTATCGTTACCCAGGGATTACACGGGTGCAACAGGCCGTGGGCCGGGTGATCCGTACGGCTCGGGACGTGGGTGTGGCTCTGCTGATCGATGATCGATTCTTTCATCACGAGGTGGCTGCGTTGCTGCCATCCCACTGGCAGCCCATCGCCCCGGCCCGCTGTGCGGAGGAGGTTTCTGATTTGCTGCAGGTGTTTTGGGAGGAAAAAGGTGTGTAGACAAGCGACGGGACGCCGAGGGCGGCGTCCCCTACAGAAATGCGTCGCCGTTCCCATTGTAGGGGACGCCGCCCTCGGCGTCCCGTTGCTTGTTGAACCTTATCATTGACAAAGGATGCCGCCTGTTGCTATACTGTTATTAAACATAAACAAAGGAATACAGGCCACGCGGAACACACGGAAATCAGGAGGAGAAGGCAAATGGGCGGACGCGCGCAAGGTATAATTGGGGGCGTTCAGGCTGTTCAAGCCGTACATGTGGCGGATTCGCTGGTGATCCATTATGCGGACAATGTGGGTGTGGCCATCGGGCCGCTGTGGGCAGGGGAGCGCCATCAAGGAGTGCTGCTGAGCGAGGACATCCCCATGGGGCATAAATTTGCCCTGCGCGATATACAGGCGGGTGAGCAGGTGGTGAAATTTCGCGCCTCCATTGGCCATGCCGATGCCGACATAACCGCCGGGGCATGGGTGCACATCCACAACTGCAAAACCAATCTGGTTGGCGCGCCGGAGTATGTGTATCAGCCGGTGGACAACCCGCTGCCCCCTTATGTGCCGGCACGGGGTATGTTTGCCGGATATCTTCGCGCCGACGGAAAGGTGGGCATCCGCAACGAGCTATGGATCCTGCCCATGGAACCCCGCTTTCATGAAACGGCGCGCCGTCTTGCCCAAAAGGCCACCGATGAGTTCGGGTACTTGGCGCCAGACGGCATCCAGTGTTTTGCGGCCGACCAGCCCTTGATGGCTTCGCTTGTGGCCCATCCCAATGCAGGCGGCGTGCTGGTATTGGGGCCGGGCAGCGAAACCCTTGGCGAAGTGGATGAGAGCCGCGTCAAATTCCTTCCCGAAGGTGAGATAGAAGCTGGCATGGCATACCTGGCTGAGCTAGCCGCCCGCATCCCTGCCCAGCCACGAACGATGGTGCCTTTATCAAAACTGGTGGTGGGCTTACAGTGCGGCGGCAACGACAGGCTCTCCGGCATCACGGCCAATCCGTTGTTGGGCGCCGTATCCGACGCGTTGATCGCCTGCGGCGCCAGCACCGTGCTCACCGAGGTGCCCGAGATGTTTGGCACAGAAACATTGCTCATGAGCCGCTGCTACGACGTGCGCGTGTTCGCCAAAGCCGTGAAGCTGATCAACGATTATAAGCGCGGCCTTCAGTGCCAGGGGCAAGCGATCTACCAAAACCCTTCGCTGGACGACAGGGCTGGCGGCATCACCACATTAGAAGAGAAATCCCTGGGCTGCACCCAAAAGGGAGGCAACGGGCCGGTGGCCGATGTGCTGGCCTATGCCCAGCAGTTGCGGGAGCCGGGCCTCAACCTGCTAAGCGGGCCGGGCGATGATCTGAATGATCTAAACGTCATGACCGCCTTAGCCGCTGCCGGATGCCAGCTGATCCTCTATTCTACCGGAGGAGGCGCAACTCCCGACTCGCCTGTGCCGGTGATCAAGGTGGCGTCCAACTCGGAGTTGGCGCGCCGGGAGCCCGGCTGGATCGACTTTAACGCCGGGTTACTGGTGGAGGGGGTGACCATGACTTGGCTGTTGGAGGAACTGCTGGACAAGATGATACGTGTGGCGGAGGGTGAGCGTACCCGCAGCAGGGGGAATAGATAGATGAAACCCTTTATGGATCGCGACTTTCTGCTTACGACTGGCACCGCCCGCACCCTATACCACGAGGCAGCCGAACCTATGCCCATTTTTGATTACCATTGCCACCTCAATCCCCAGGAGATATATGAGAACATTCGATTCCGGAATTTGAGCCACCTGATGCTGGGCGGGGATCATTACAAGTGGCGCGCCATGCTGTCCGCCGGTGTGCCCGAGGAAAATATCCGGGGCGACGGCAGCGATTGGGACAAGTTTGCGGCCTTTGCCGGTATGCTTAAGTACGCCATCGGCAACCCGCTATATCATTGGACACACCTGGAGCTCCAGCGCGTGTTTGGCATACAGGATATACTCAACGAGGCGTCTGCCTGCTCTATCTATGATAGCGCCAACGCCATGCTGGCCACCGAGGATTTCCGTTGTCAACCCTTGATCCAGAAGATGAACGTAAAGCTGATATGCACCACCGACGATCCCTGTGACGACCTGCGCTATCACAAACTGCTGGCCCAGGACAATAGCTTTAAGGCAAAAGTGCTGCCCACCTTCCGGCCTGACAAGGCGCTGCACATCGGCAAGGAAGGTTTTGCCGAGTATGTTGCCCGGTTGGGCGAGGTATCCGGCGTGGACACGGTTGACCTAACCGGCGTGATCCGCGCGTTGTGGACCCGATTGGAGTACTTTCACGCCGCCGGTGGCCGCATCAGCGATCACGGGTTTGAAAGCATCAACTTTGCCCCGCCCGATGAAGTCTTGGCCAACCAAGCCCTGCGCAAGGCCTTGGCCGGTGGAGTGGTGTCTGAACAAGAGGTTGCCACATACCAAACCGTGCTCTGCCTAGCGCTGGGCCGCATGTACCACGCCCGGGGTTGGGTGATGCAGTACCACATCGGCGCAAAACGCAACAACAACCGGCGTATGTTCCGCCGTTATGGCCCAGACACGGGTTTTGATTCCATTGCGGACGGGGAGATTGCCCAGGACCTAGCGCGCTTATTGGACGAACTGGACGCCACCGAGCAATTGCCCAAAACGATTCTGTATTGCCTGAACCCCAAGGACAACTACGTGCTGGGTACGATGGTGGGCAATTTTCAGGGTGGCGTGCCGGGCAAGATCCAATTCGGTTCCGGCTGGTGGTTCAACGATACGCGGGACGGCATGGTGAAGCAGATGAAGGCTTTGGCCAACCTGGGCCTGCTGGGCCACTTTGTGGGCATGCTCACCGACAGCCGTTCCTTTATCTCCTATCCGCGGCACGAATATTTCCGCCGCATTTTATGTGAGCTGGTGGGCGGCTGGGTAGAAAACGGCGAGTACCCCGCCGACATGGATACGCTGAAAGAACTCATACGTGGGATTTGTTATGAAAACGCGGTAAAATATTTTGATATACCATTGGATTGATGAAATTGGAGGGAATCGTTATGGAAATGTTGCAACGCTTGTCTTTGGCTGGAATCGTGCCGGTGATCAAGGTGGACGACGCGGCGGATGCCGTGCCGCTTTGCCGGGCCCTTGCCCAGGGGGGATTGCCCGTGGCGGAGATTACCTTTCGTACGGCTGCTGCCCCTGAGGCCATCGCTAATGTGAGCCGGGAGTTGCCCCATGTGCTGCTGGGTGCGGGCACGGTGATCAACGGCGAGCAGGTAGACCGGGCGCTGGCCGCCGGAGCAAAGTACATTGTATCCCCCGGCATCAACCCCGAGGTGGTGCGGCACTGCCAAAAGGTGGGCCTGCCCATTGTGCCGGGTTGCGCCAATCCCAGCGATATAGAGATTGCGTTGTCATTGGGCGTAAAAATCGTAAAGTTCTTTCCGGCGGAGGCCTTGGGTGGCCTAACCCTGATCAAGGCTCTGGCTGGCCCTTATGGGGACGTATCCTTTGTGCCTACCGGCGGTATCGGCGAAAAGAATCTATTGGAGTACCTGGCCTTCCCCAAGGTGGCGGCCTGTGGCGGTTCTTGGATGGTGCCCGACGGGGCCATCAGGGCCAAGGACTGGGCAAAGATCCAATCGCTTACCGCCTCCGCTATTCAGTTGATGCTGGGTTTTGAGCTGGCCCATGTGGGTTTCAACGGTGATGCACCGGATGGCTTGGTCAATGCTTTTCCTGGCCTGCTGAGTTGGCAGGAGAAAAGGTGTTTGGCGATCCGCACCAACTCCCTGCCCCGCGCCAAGGCCTATTTGGAGGGCAAGGGGTATCGTTTTGTGGAGGAATCCGGTGCTACCTATTTGGAAGGGGAAATGGGTGGTTTTGCGGTGCAACTGTTGCAGAAATAAGGTCAATCGAAAGGAAGAATCAAGAAGAATGAATATGAAGCAGCGGGTCGTAACCTTCGGCGAAATCATGCTGCGGCTCAAAAGCCCGGGCTTTGAGCGTTTCTTTCAATCCAACATGCTGGAGGCCACCTTTGGCGGCGGCGAGGCCAATGTGGCCGTGTCCCTGGCCAACTACGGCATGGACGCGGCCTTTGTAACCGTGCTGCCGCAAAACGACATCGCCCAGGCATGTTTGCGCGCCTTGCGGGGTTATGGCGTGGACGTTTCAAAAATACAACGGGGCGCGGGCCGTATGGGCATCTATTTTTTGGAGACCGGCTCCAATCAGCGCCCTTCCAAGGTGATCTATGACCGCGCCGAATCCAGTATCGCCTTGGCCGAACCGGGCGCCATCGATTGGCAGGAGGCCCTGGCCGGTGCGGGCTGGTTTCACTTTACCGGCATTACCCCGGCCATATCCCAAAGCGCCGCTGCGCTTACGTTACAAGCGCTGCAAAGCGCCAAAAAGCTGGGCGTGTACGTATCCTGCGATCTGAACTACCGCAAAAACCTGTGGAAGTGGGGCAAAAAAGCCCATGAGGTGATGCCCGAACTAATCAGCTATGTGGATACCGTGATCGCCAACGAAGAAGATTTCCAGATGTCGCTGGGTTTGCCGACGGTTTCCCACGTGGAGTCCGGCGAGTTGGACGCCCAGGCGTATCGCCACGTTGCCGCCGAAGCCATGAAACGTTTCCCCAACGTGGCGCGGGTGGCCATCACCCTGCGCGAAAGCAAAAACGCCAACATGAACGATTGGTCGGCCTGTCTATTCGATGGGAAGGAGTTTTATGCGTCCCGCAAGTACGTGATCACCGACATCGTGGATCGCGTGGGCGGCGGCGACTCCTTTGGCGGCGGGTTGATCTTTGGCCTGAACACCTACAGCGACGCCAATACCGCCCTGGAATTTGCTGTGGCCGCCAGTTGCTTAAAGCATACGATCAACGGCGATTTTAACTTGGTGACCCGCTCCGAGGTGGAAGCGCTGATGAAGGGCTCGGGCTCGGGGCGGGTACAGAGGTAGCGAATGAAAATCCTAAACATCGGCTCGTTAAATATCGATTATGTGTATACCGTGCCCCATTTTGTGCGCCCGGGCGAAACCCTGTCGTCTACGGCCATGGAAGTTTTTTGCGGGGGAAAGGGCCTGAACCAATCCATTGCCCTGGCGCGGGCCGGGCTGGAGGTGTATCATGCCGGTTTTATTGGCGAGGAGGGCGGTTTGCTGGCGCAAAACTTGGCTGATAACGGTGTGGATGTGAGCCTGATCCAACCCTGCGCCGAAAAGAGCGGGCATACCATCATCCAAGTAGATGCCGCAGGGCAGAACTGCATTTTGCTTTACGGGGGCGCAAACCGGCGGATCACCGAGGAATACATCGATAAGGCGCTGGCGGCCTTTTCTGCCGGAGACATGCTGCTTTTGCAGAACGAGGTCAACTTGGTGAACAGCATGATCCGCAAGGCCAAGGCGCGAGGGATGCGGGTGGCGGTAAACCCTGCGCCCATGAGCCCGGACATGCTTTTAGCGCCGCTGGACTTGGTGGATATGCTCTTTCTAAATGAGGTGGAAGCTGCCGATCTTTGCGGCGAGGTGGATCCCCAGTTACAAATTCCCGCCTTGCGTGCCCGCTATCCAAATGTTACGCTGGTGCTGACGCTGGGCGAGCAGGGGGCGCTCTATCAGGCTCCGGGAGGGGAAACCTTCCGCCAGGGAATTTATCCTGTAACCGTGGTGGACACCACTGCCGCCGGGGACACCTTCATCGCATACTTACTGGCCGGGCTGGAGGTAAACAACGATATTCCCCAATGTTTGCGGCTTGCGGCCATGGCGGCGGCCCTTACAGTGAGCCGCAAGGGGGCTGCGGCTTCCATTCCTCGGATGGAAGAGGTACGGGAATGCCTTTGCTCTTAGGCAAGCAGCGGGACGCCGAGGGCGGCGTCCCCTACAAATAGGAACGATCCTGTTTACGGACGCGCATGGCCGCAGCCCTGTAGGGGACGCCGCCCTCGGCGTCCTGTCGAAAGCGAGGAGCAATTATGAAGAAAATCAAACCCGACTACATCGAGCGCCTCTACGCCGGATGGCTCGGCAAGCTGATCGGTGTGCGGCTCGGCGCACCCATCGAAGGCTGGAGCTACGAAAAAATCCAAAAGGTCTTCGGCGAAATCACGGGTTACCTAGTAGATTATAAAGATTTCGCCGCCGACGACGATACCAACGGCCCCATGTTTTTGCTGCGCACATTGGAGGATTACGGCATCGATAACACCGCCGAGCAAGTTGGCCTAACCCTGCTCAATTACGCTCCCTACGAGCATGGATTTTTCTGGTGGGGTACCTACGGGGTATCCACCGAACACACCGCCTATACCAACCTGCGCGCCGGGATCATGGCGCCTCGCTCGGGCAGTGTCGAACAAAACGGCGAGGCTATCGCCGAGCAGATCGGCGGGCAGATTTTTATCGACACATGGGGGCTGGTAGCGCCCTGCGATCCCACGCTGGCGGCACAATACGCCGAAAAGGCGGCCAGCGCCACCCATGGCGGCAACGGTGTGTACGGCGGCATGTTTATTGCGGCCTGTATATCTGCGGCCTTTGACGGGGGAAGCATACGAGATGTGCTGGAAACCGGCCTTACCGTGATCCCCCAGGATTGCGAATATGCCCGCGTGACCCGCGACGTGATGGCCTTTTATGACCAAAACTCGGCAGATTGGCGGGCCTGTTTCGCTTTTATAAAGGCCCATTACGGGTACGACAAATATCCCGGCAATTGCCACATCATCCCCAATGCCGCCGTGATGGTGCTTTCCATGCTGTACGGCGATGGGGACTACGGCAAAACCATCAATATCTGCAACATGTGCGGGTGGGATACCGATTGCAACGTGGGCAATGTGGGCACGATCTTGGGCGTGCTCGCCGGGCTGGATGGTATCGATTATGACAAATGGCGCGTGCCCATCAACGATTTTTACGTGAGTTCGGGCGTGCTGGGCAGCATGAATATCAACGACGTGCCCTCCGACGTTTTTTTCATCGCCCGGCTTGCGTACAAAATAGCCGGTGAAAGCCCTCCCCCCGAATGGGTGGCTGCGATCAATGGTACGGCGCCCCAATTTAACTTTTTGTTGCCGGGTTCGACCCACGGCTTTCGTATCCGAGCCGATCAGGCGCCCCATGGCACATTTGGCCCGTGGGTACGCAACAGCGCGGAGCACAAGGCCCTCAAAATCGTGGGCACCCAGGTGTATGAAGGCCAGAAGATCTATGTATATCACAAAACCCACTACAGGCCGGCGGACTTTCATGACAGCCGGTACGACCCCTGCTTTTCGCCCATCGTGTATCCCGGCCAAAGCCTGGACGCCTCGGTGATGCTTCTGGAGGAGACCGGGTTTCCGGTAACGGCATCTCTCTACGCGCTGGATGAAAACCACAACAATGTGCTCGAGGGCGCGGCAATACCGCTCACGCCCGGCACTTGGCAAGAGCTGCACTTCGATATACCCGCAATCCAAGGCGGCTTGATCAGCGAGATCGGCGTTGTGTTTGATCCCAGTGACTGTGAGCATGACACGCTGGCGGTCTGCCTGCGGGATTTTGCTATATCCGGCAAGCCGGATTATACTATCGATTTTGGATTAGAGCGCAACGAAAACTGGCGCTTTGGGCACACGCCGGTGAGCCAGTTCTCTCATCTGCGCGGTAATTGGGCAATTGAAGATGGATGCCTGTGCGGCAGGGGCGTTGATTTTACTGAAATTTACACCGGTCATCACAATTGGACGGACTACACCTTTACGGGCACGCTTTGCCCCGTGATCGGCGATTGGCACATGCTCAATGTGCGGGTGCAGGGCGGTATCCGTTCTTATGCCGCAGGCCTCACTGAACCAAACAAACTGGGGCTTTACAAAAACAACAACGGGTACATGTTGCTTTGTGAGGTGGATTTTGATTGGGAGCCGGGGGTTGAATACACCCTGTCGGTCCGGGCTGTGGGCAATACGATTACCGTAAGCGCAAAAGAAAAAGAGCTGATTTGTTTTACGGATACAAACAGCCCTTATCTGCGCGGGGCAATTGGGGCCAGCGTTCCGATGGGCCGTTGCAGGTTTAAGGATTTCTATGTGAAACCGCCCTATTATCAAGCAGATAATCTAGTTTTTTGAGACTATCACTAAAATCATTCTTACTTTCTTCGTTTGCCCACTCGAATTCGCTAATACCTTCTTTTGATTTTCTCCTAATAAGCAAAAGCTTACCATGATTATTACCCCTAGCAACATCAAAAGAAGACATACTTTTGGCGATTGTGCAAAGCAAATCTCCATCCCAAAAGTCTCCTGAAAAAGGATTTTTCAACAAGATTTCGATGGCTTTATCCATCGCCAACTCTGGTAAAATTGATTGCCTTACCATTATTGAAACATCTTTTTCATCTAAGTCATCATAGGTTTTTTGGATGAGTTTATTGTACCACAAGACTAGACTGCTACTAAAGCCGGAAGTATCCTCTTCAAGCCCGTATATTTCCTTAAGTGATTTTCTCTTAACCACATCAAATCCCTCCAAGCCTTCCAAGGGGAACAGGGGTTAGGAGTTAGGAGAACGGCTTCCACCCGTCATTGCGAACGAAGTGAAGCAATCCAGAACGTAATGCGACTGGATTGCTTCGTTTTACTCGCAATGACGAAGGCGGACCTTTGCTGGTTTGCCGTTCCACTCCTAAACCCTATCCCCTAATCCCTAATAAAATTCGTGCGCAGCCGTGGTTCATCAAGGGTTGGCAAAGCAATGCCAGCCTTTTTTCCGGCCTGAATGCAGCGGAGCAGCCACGCCATATTCCGTCCCAATACGCGCATGATTTGCAGGCCTTCTTCATCTTGGCGCACATCCTCCGGCGTATGGCCGTGCACCATGTTCCAATACATCGAGGGGGCCATGGGCATGCCCGAGATGGGTAAATATTTGTTTAGCTGATCCAGCGCGGCGGTGGTGCCTGCCCTTCGTGCCGAAACCACGCAGCCCGCCGGTTTGTGGGCAAAACAATTTCCCGCAAAGAACATCCGGTCCATCACCGAGATCATGGCCCCGTTGGCCCCGGCGTAGTACACGGGTGAGCCGAATATGAACCCGTCGGCTGTTTCAGCCTTGCCGAGGATTACGTTTACGATGTCGTTGCCATATACGCACCGGCCGCTGCCCGATTGCTTGCAATGGACGCAGGCGGTACAGCCCCGGATAGGTTCGGCGCCGATGTGGATAATGTCTGTGCCGATGTCTTCTTTTTGTAGTGTTTGCGCAACTTCGTTCAAGGCGGTGTAGGTGCAGCCTTTTTCCCTGGGGCTGCCGTTGATCAATAATACGTGCATGGTGTTACCTCCGTTTGCTCATTTTCTCGTTTCCGTGCTTAAAATGCCCGGTGGCTTTGGCCATGATAAGCTGCGCTTTGTGCTCATCGGCAGTCGACATGTCGGCCAGGAACCGTTGCGCCTTTTTGCCGCTTAGCGTGGTTACGTGTTTTCCATCAGAGCTGATGAACACCTTTTGCTCTTTGGTTGTTTTATATGCAAAGGGCTCCTCGGTTAGTTTTCCTCTTTGATCTGTGGGGCTCATTTATTCCTCCAGCATCGTAAAACTTCGCACCTCACCCAACCCCATTTTGCCCTCTTGGATAACGTAGCACTGCCAATAGTATGTAGCGCCGGGCAGCAGGGGCCAGCCTTCGATGTTGTCCACATCGTAATACATCTTCATGTAGGTGCGGCCGGGGAGTTCCACATCAAAGTATTCGGTGGATATCGCCATCGCGGATTCCGATTCCCCCAATAAGATACCCACCCGCTCCGGCACAGGGCCCAGGAAAGAGAACAAACCCTCCAAGCGCACCCTATATGCGGTGATATCTACGGCATCGGTGGTGGCTACGTACGCAAAGGACCCGAACACCTGGGCGGGATCCAAACGGTTCTTTGTGAAGCCGGAGCTTTTGGGGGCTGTGACGCTAAAGTGCAGGTGCACCGCAGTGGAACGCCCGGAGCTGCCCATTTCGCCCAAATGCTGCCCTTGCACCACGCGCTTGCCGCGCCGCAGCGAGGGCTCTACATGCACAAAGTGGGCGTACACCGTATATGCGCCGTCGCTGTGCCGCAGCACTACGCCGTTGCCGAATCCGTAATTGCAGAAGCCGTCCAGGGGGTAATTCTCCCGGCTTCTTTTGGAGCAGCCGGTACGCCGGGCGCAACGGATGCCGGTTTCCAGGCCGTCCACATTGTTGCAGCCGGTAAGGGCGTAGACCAACGTGCCGTCTTTGCTGGCTACGATGCTGTCGCCCAGCTGGCCCAAGATGTCGATGGCTCCATTGGTGCGGGGGGTGTACCCCTGTGTTACGATGCGGGAGTGGGGCACGGGCCAAAGGTATTCATGTGCCTCTTCTGCAAATGCGATGGGGGATAGGAGTAGCAAACAGAACAAAACGGCGGCAATCACTTATTTGCAACCCTTTGGCAATGCCCGGTGTGCGGAACTCGGGTGGCTGTTGGCACAGCCCAGCGTGCGGCGTTGCGCAGCACCATTTGCACCTCCGGCTGAAAATACACCGGGGCGGTCTCGTGGCCGGGCTGGAAGTAGAAGATACGCCCCTGCCCGCGCTGCCAGCAGCAGCCCGAGCGAAATACCTCGCCGCCCGGATACCATGTCACAAACACCAGCTCGTCGGGAGCGGGTATCTCGAAGTGCTCGCCGTAGGTCTCATCGCTGGGGATCTCAAAAAAATCGCCAAGGCCAGCGGCGATAGGATGGCTTGGTTCCAGCACCCACAGGCGGTTAAGTTCCCCGTCGTCGCGCCAGCGCAGGCGGTCGGTGCGGGTGCCCATCAGCCGCTGTAGAATCTTGGATGCATGGGCCGAGTGCAGGCAAACCAGCCCCATGCCGTCCAGCACACGGGTCAACACGCGATCCACTACGGCATCCTGCACCTCATGATGAGCGCAGTGGCCCCACCAAAATAGCACATCTGTATCGTCTAGCACCTGCTGGGTCAAGCCGTGCTCGGGCATGTCCAGCGTGGCGGTGCGCACGGCAAAATCCGGGCTGTTGAGCGCCTTGGCAATGGCCCCATGAATGCCTTCGGGGTATACGGCGCGAATCTCTTCTGCTTCTTGCTCATGCCTAAACTCATTCCAAATAGTGACACGGATCATGGTTTTCTCTCCTCCTTTGCGCGGCGTAATGATACGGAAAATTATTCTACACAATGGGCTGGTTTTCCTGTATAATATCTTTTCTATCTTTTGCAGCGAGGAGGGGGACTGGCTATGCATCCGGCCATGCATTCGGCTATGAATGAAGAGCGGGCCCATCTGGCCGATACGCTGGAGCTCATCGGGTTGGAGCGCGTAATAGCGGCCCGGGAGGTAGAGGAGCAGGCTCAGCGCGCCAAACGATTGCATCTGGAGGCCGGGGGCGCGTACAGCCTGGACGAGCATGTGGCGGAGCAGATATTGGCCTACATGCGGCAAAGCGCCCATCATCTTTCCCTGGCCCAGGCCAAGCCGTATTTCACCCGGATCGGCTTTATCCCCGAGGGCGGCACCGAAGAAACCCATTACATCGGCAAGTGGGGCGTGCTACGCAGCGAAGACCTAACAAGCGTGGTGGTGGATTGGCGGTCGCCGGTGGCCAATTTGTACTACTCCGGCCAGGTTGGCCCCATGCACTACATAACGCCCGACGGCGAGGCTCGAGGCGAACTCACCCTCAAGCGGCACCTGTCTGTAGAGGGCGGTAAGTTGCTTTCTGTGTTTGATACCGACGTGGTGGCGCAGGACGCCTACTTGCAACAGGCCTTGGCGGCGGTTTCGAAGGCCCGCCTAAAGGAGATCGTATCCACCATCCAGGCCGAGCAGAACTACGTGATCCGCCACCAACCGGCCCGGCCTCTGGTGGTGCAGGGCGTGGCCGGGTCGGGCAAGACCACCATTGCCCTTCATCGTGTGGCCTGGCTGCTGTATGCCTATCAGGACAAGATGGCCCCGGAGCAGATGCTAATCCTGGCGCCCAGCCCCATGTTTTTGGATTATATATCGGCGGTGCTGCCCGATCTGGGTGTGGAGCGGGTCCGCCAGCAAACGTTCGGGGGCCTTGCGCTGGAACTGCTGGGCAAGGACGCGCCCCGCCTGCTGCCCGGCGACGCCCTGGATCGTGTGCTGGCCCAAACTGATGAAGAACGCGCCTGCACAACCTTAAGGTTGCGTTATATGGGTTCGCTACGGTTTCGGGATGCGGTGCGCGAATACGTCGGGCGGCTTGAGGAGGGCATCGTGCCCCAGCAAGAGATACGTTTTGGTCCGGTATGCCTTTTTACCCCGGATCAGGCCCGGAAGATTTTGTTGCAGGAACTGGCCGCCTTTCCGTTGCGCAGGCGGGTGCTGGAGTTTGGCAAGTACCTAAAGCGTGGCCTGCGCGACGGCTTGGTTCAAGTAGAGGGCTGGCTTTCCAAAACCTGTGAGCAGCGGGTCAAGGCCATATTGGCCGCCGAGCCCGATGGCCGGTTGCGCCAGGATCGGCTCAAGCGGCTTTATGATAGCCGCGATCAACGTATCGCCGAGGCCAGGGCCGCCGCCAAGGATTATGTGCGCAAGGAGCTCGCCAAGTTCCCCAAGCTGGATCTTTTAGAAATATATAAAGCCTTTTGGAGTACCAACCCAGCAGGTGAGGATGCCGAAGCTTGGAACCTTGCCGCAACAGAAGCCCAAGAAGCCCTGGACAAGCGCCGCGCCCGGCCCGAAGATTTACCTGCCCTGTGCTTGCTGCGTCAGGCCATCGAAGGCCTGCCCAGGCAGGACATCCGGCATCTGGTGATCGACGAAGCCCAGGACATGTCGCCCTTCCAAGTGGCTTTTTTGCAGGAGATAGCGGGCAATACTTCTTTTACCATCGTGGGCGACCTGATGCAGGGCGTGCATGCCTACCGGGGGCTACAAAGCTGGCGGGAGCTGACCGACGGCGTATTTGGCGGCGACGCCACATACCATCAGTTGGTTACCAGCTATCGCAACACAGTAGAGATCATGGCGTTTGCCGCTCGGGTGGCATCCCGGCATCCAGTGGGGGATCAAACCGAGGCCAAGCCGGTATTGCGTCACGGCCCCGCGCCCGAGATGCTTGGGTTTCCGGCCCGTGGGGCCAGGGATATCTTTATACGGGAGCGGATCGAAGCCTGGCGGGACGAGGGCTTTGCGTCTATTGCCGTGATTGGCCACGATGCGACCGAGTGCCGTGTGCTGCACAAAATGTTGCCCCAGGAGATGGGGGCGCGATTGGCGTTGGACGAGGGCAGTCCTTTTGAGTCCGGGCTGCTGGTGATACCGGCCACGCTTGTAAAAGGCCTAGAGTTTGATGCCGTGCTGCTGGCCGATGTGAGCGCCACGCGCTGGGCGGACAACGCGCTGGAGGCGCGGCTGCTGTATGTGTGCCTTACCAGGCCGTTGCACCGGCTGGCGTGCTGTTTTGTTGGGGAGAGAAGTGGGTTGTTAGGGGATAGGGGTTAGGGAATAGGGATTAGGAGTTTTGCATGAGAATGAGACGGCTTGTTGCGTTGCTTGTAGCGATGATGTTTTGCTGCGCAGGATTTTCTCCGGCAAGCGCAGCATATGACCTGGACCGCTACGAGATTGACATCATGATGGACTCCACGCGGGCTGTGCTGGAATGTGTGCAGCGTGTGTGGTACACCAACCGCAGCACGGATACGTTAAATAATCTATACTTTCATGTTTACGCCAACGCTTTTAAGCGAGAAAATACCTCGCCCGCAGAAAACGCCTACCCCCGCGGTTTTGATCCCGGCGAGATCGCCTTCACCGGCGTGTGGGTGAACGGGGAATCCGTAGCCTTTGCGCTGCAAGGGATGGACGAGGCCGTGTTGCGTGTGCCCGTAGGCTTGCTTGCGCCGGGGCAGGAGGTGGCATTAGAATTTGCCTACACCCTGCGTGTACCTATCGCCCAATACCGGTTTGGTCGCAGCGGCGATGTTTGGAGCCTAGGCAACGCTTTTCCTATCGCCGCGATGTACGAGCACGGCCAGTGGCGGCTGGATCCCTATGCAGCCATCGGTGATCCCTTTTACAGCGCCTGCGCCAATTATCGGGTTACAGTAGATGCGCCCAAGGAATACGAGATTGCCGCTGGCGGCGCATTACATGAACGAAAAGAAGCGAGAGAGCGAACCCATTGGGTGTTTGAGATTGGGGCTGCGCGCGAGTTTGCCCTTTGCATAGGCAGGGGGTACAGGGTGGAGGGCGGCTATGTGGATGGCGTGTTGGTGCAGGCCTACGCTACGTCCGGTGGCCGCGCCCGGCGCGCCTTGCAACACGCCCAAAGTGCCTTGAGGGTTTACAACGAGCTGTTTGGGGCCTATCCCTATCCGTCGTTCCGTGTAGCAGAGGTTGCGCTGGGCGGATACGGCGGCATGGAGTATCCGGGCCTGGTGATGATGGACTTGATCCAACTCGAAAAGGATGGTGCGTTGGAGTTTGTGATGGCCCACGAGGTGGCGCATCAGTGGTGGTACGCCCAGGTGGGCAATGATCAGATTCGCTCCCCTTGGCTGGACGAAGCCTTGGCGGAATACAGCGCCCTGCTGTACTATGAACGTATCCACGGGCAGGCAGCCTTCGACCGGCTGTACGAGCAGCG
>WQXF01000027.1 GCA_009784985.1 Clostridia bacterium
GGGCGGGGGCCCCCCCCCCCCCCCCCCGATGCTCGCCACCAGATCTTTTAGCGGCATGGAGGATACCAGCACATCGCACTCCAGTGATTTTCTCTCACCGTTTTCAACATAGGTTACACCAGTAACCCGATTGTTGTGCGTATTGATTTGGGTGACCTTGGCATGCATTTTTACACAGCCGCCCAAAGCCTCTATACGCTTAGCCGCTATTTCCCAAAGCTGGCCAGGCCCCAACTTTGGATAATGAAACTCCTCAATCAAGGAAGTTTCTATGGAGGCTTTTTCCTGTTTGTTTTTGGGCAAAACTTTTTTGAGCATATCTTTCATCACGGCGGTTATGGATAAACCTTTGACCCGCTGGGCGCCCCAGTCCGCCGACAAATCGCGTGGATGCCGCCCCCATAATTTTTCGGTATAATCTTCGAAAAACATGCCATACAGGACTTTTCCGAACCGATTGATATAAAAATCCTCTAACGAATTTTCTTCTCGCTTATGCGCAATAGACTTCATATAGCTGAATCCGGCGTGCATCGTACGAAAAAAGCCCATATTACGAAAGGTTTTCCACTTCATCGATATAGGATAATCAAAGAATCTCTTGAGATAATAAATGCGCGATATCCGTTGGCGGATCAACATCACTTCTTTGTTTTCCTCCGGGTCTGGCCCCTGTGCGGGAAGGCATCTTTCCCGCCCCAAGAGCGCATCGTCAAGGGCGGGAGCGCCCTGCAAGGGCATCATATTCTCCCACCAATCGGTCACGCGCCGATCCTTAGAGAAAAAGCGATGGCCGCCCATATCCATGCGATTGCCATGATGGCAGACTGTTCGTGATATGCCGCCTATCTCTCCACTCTGCTCCAATAGAGTGACTTGGTATTCCTTTGAACGAGATAAAAACTCATACCCTGCGGTAAGGCCGGCAGGGCCGGCACCAATAATAATGATTCGTTGCATTTGTACTTAAGCCTCCAAAACGAAAAATTTTACTCCCCTATACCCGGCACTTGCACCACATTGTCCCCGTCCATCCATAGGCGCTCCAGCTGATAATACGCGCGCTCCTCTTCGTGGAATACGTGCACGATCACCGAACCGTAGTCCAGCACGGCCCAGCGCCCCTCGCCCATACCCTCGCGCCTGCGGGGAAATACGCCGCGCAAATCAAGCTGCTCCTCCAGGGTTTCCAGCAGCGTTTTTACCTGGGGCGCGGAACGGCCCGAGGCGATCACCATATAATCCGCGATCACGGTGCGATGCCCTACCTCTAGCACCAATATGTCCTGGGCTTTTTTGTCGTCCATCGCCTTGGCGGCGCACAGGGCGATTTCTTTGGGTTCGAGCATCCTTTTGCCTCCTTATGCAGTAATAATTACGAAATGCCGATCAGGGGTAAATGCAATTTGCAGCAGGCCTTAAATCCCTCCGCCGCAGCGGTGGGGGGATTCAACCCTAGCGGTTTCCGATACCATGAATTAAGAATTACTGCCGGCCTTCAAACCAGCGGAGCGCGTCCAGCGTGTGGGTATGCAACGGGTGATTGCTTTTATGCACATATGCCACGCAATCGCGCAGGGCAAGCAGCATCGCCTTGTCCAAGTCGTCCCACACAACGGCGCGGATCGCCTGCAACGAACCGAAGGGCGCACGGGCAGGCTCAGTCATATCCGTTAGGTAGATAATCTTTTCTAGCACAGACATACCGGGCCGACCGGTGGTGTGCCAGCGGATCGCGTCCAGAATCTCGGGATCGTTTGCACCGTAATCTTGCCGGGCCAGGTAAGCGCCCACAGGCGCGTGGATCAGCGTGCGGGAATCCCAGGTCTCTTTATCCAGCCAAAGGCTCCCGGCCAACGCAAGCCCCTGCATCTGCGCAAGGGACAACCCCTTGGCGCAGTCGTGCAACAATCCGGCAAGGGCCGCCCGCTCTGTGTCGATGCGCCAGTGTTCCGCCAGCGCTCGAGCCTCCTGCTCCACATTCAGGGAGTGGATAAGCCGCGCTTCGCTCACTTGCCGGGCGAGCCGCTGTATAACCAATGCTCTTGCAGATACCCCCACACTGCCGGTGGAACCAAGGCCTCGGTGTGTTCCAGCCCCTGGCGGATCATGGTGGATGAGATGTCCAGGCCCAGCATGTGCAGCGGATGGATCACCCCGCCCCGCTCCCGAAGCCGCCTTGCGCAATCCTCCACCGCCTCCTCTTGCCATCCCGGCCTGGTGCATACGATAAAACCACACAGCGCCAAAACCGCGTCTATCTCCCGCCAGGCAAACAATTCCAACAATGTGTCCGCGCCCACGATGTAGTAGAGAGACGCCCCCGGCCAGCGCCCACGCAAGACGCGAAGGGTATCCACCGTGTACGTTGTGCCTTGCCGCCGGACTTCCAAGTCCGACACCCCAAACCCTGGGCAACCCTCTATCGCCAGCTCCACCATACGCAACCTGTGTTGTTTACCGGCCAGGCCCGCGCGTTTGTGGGGCGGGTTGCCGGTGGGCAAAAAAAGCACCCTCTCCAGCCCAAAGGCCTCCATGGCCGCCCGCGCCATGGTAAGATGCGCGTTGTGGACGGGATTAAAGCTGCCGCCCAGCACACCCAGCCGATACTCCCCGCCACGCTGCATGCTTACCCCCGCCGTTGCGCTTTTGTTGTATTATACCCTATTGTGGAAAAAAGAAAAAGGGGTCAAATGATTAAGCTGCCCTTCTCATTGGAAAACTACAGGCATCCTATCAAGAGGGGAATCCCCTATGCTGACACCCTTTGAGCAAAAAAGCCGCCTGGGCAGCGTGCTGGATCGCTTGGCCACGCGACTGCTGGTGCTGGCGCTGTGTTTTTTGTGGTTTTACAGGCTTTGGGGCATGGCGGCGCCTGCGCTGCTGGCCGGTGGCGCACTGTGCTTGTTGCTTTGGCGCACGCTGGCGCTATGGCAGAAGCGAGCCCTAGCCCACAAAGAAGCGACGCTGCGGGCGCACATCGGCGGCACGCTGGCGCTGGAAGGCCTGCTGACCTTGCAGCCCGTGGAGGCCGCGCGGCAGGCCGCCGACTGGCTGGCCTCCCGATACGATCTGGATGTGCTGGGTGATACAACCGATGGCGTGCTGCTGCGCTACGGCCAGGAAGTTCTGCACTTGATTTGTTTGCAGGGGCATCCCCAGCAGCGTACGGATGCGGGCGCGGTGCTGTGCGCCGGACGTGCCCGGCTGGCCGTCTCACAGGCGGATCGGGCGGATCGCTGCGTGCTGTGCGCCACCGGCGCCTTTACGCAGGAAGCGATGGATACCGCCGACTCCCTGGAGCCCCCGGTACGCCTGATCGACGGCGACACATTAAGAAAACTGGCCGGGCAGCTATCCCCCGCTACGGACGAGCAACTGGTGGCCATGGGCAGGCAGCAACGCAAACCCTTTGCCTGGGCCTCGCTGCGCCAAACCATATTTTCACCCAAAAAAACACGCCGGTACGCCGCTTATGGCACCGGGCTGCTGGCCTTTTTTATCCTCACCGGCCAGGTGCATTATTTGGTTCCCTCGGGGTTGTGTTGGGGGCTGGCGATGCTGAGCCAGCGGGGCAGGTACAAGCGGCAGCGGCTATAACGGCGTGAAAAGCTGGCGGGCGATTCATAATCGCCCCTACAGGAACGACCGGCTTGACCGTTGTAGGGCGCGGCGCCTCGACGCGCCGACGCAGTGCATTTAAGATGCGTTATTTGGCACGAACCACGGCGTGCCGAGGGCGTCACGCCCTACTCTTGATTCACATTGAAAGATAATCAACAATTAGCTGTGAGCCGCTGTGGAATGCCCTGCCCCGATTCACATTAATCACTATAAATCCCCTGCGTCTCCTCGGTATACGCACCACTCTCATCACACAAAATCAGCGGCGGCAACCAATGGAGCGCCGGGCGCGCCAGCTTCACGCCCTCCAGAAGGGCCAGCTTGGGCGGGTCTTGTACGCGCTGGTGCACCAGCCGCACGCGCTTGGGTTCAATGCGGGCCACGCGCTGGGCATCCAGCAGCTCCAGCAGGCGCTGGGCGGGGAACACCATGGCCAGCCGCCCACCGTTGCGCAGGAGTTTGCCGGCGCTTTCTATCACTTGAGCCAGGGTACAGCCCACCTCGTGCCGCGCCAAGGCCCGGGCCGGATCGTTATTGGGCAGGGCCGCACCCAACGGGCTGTAGGGTGGATTGCACACCACCAAGTCTGCGCAACCATAACCCAGGAGCGAGGGTGCATCCCGCAAGTCGGCCTCCAGTACCGTTATTTGCGCCTCTAGTTGATTCAGGGCCACGCTCCGGGCCGCCATATCAGCCATTTCGGGCAATAACTCGATGGCGGTGAAATTGGCATTGGTTGACCGGGCGGACATCAGCAGCGGCAATACGCCGGTGCCGGCGCCCAAATCCACCACCCGGTCCTTGGGGCGCGGGGCGGCAAAGTGGGCCAACAGCACAGCGTCGGTGCCAAAACGAAAGCCGCTTGTTTTTTGCAGGATGCGCAGGCCGCCTCGCTGCAGGTCGTCCAGCCGCTCGCCGTCCCTTATCATATTTTCAATCATATCTCGACCGGCCGCTCTAATGTTAAGTCCTCGGTGCGCACAAAGTAGCGCTCGCCAAAGAATAGAATCTCGCACCACTCGGCGTCTTTCCCCGCATAGGCCAGCACTTCGACCCTTCTGTCGGCGGGGATTCTTACGGCGGCCGCATTGTCTTGCCAATGGCGGTAACCGGAGGCAAAGAGCTGGTTGTCGCTGGGCGCAACGACGCCGGTATTGATGGGGGCATTTGTGGATGGCGAGGCCGTGGGCTGGGGAGACGGCGTAACACTCGGGGGAGGCGAAGCCGTGTTCGGAGGGGATGTTGTCGTGCCTGGTGGCGGCGAAACCGTGCTCGGAGGAGGCGAAGCCGTGTTCGGAGAAGACGTTTCCCCTCCCACCGGCTGCACAAAGTCCGCCGATACATACCCTTCGATTGTGATCCATCGGACTTTGTACCAGCCGTTCAACTGTTCTAATTGGGTGAGCCGCGCACCAAAGGGCAGGGTGGCCAGGAGCCTGGCGGATGTGCTGGGGGAAGCGCGCAGGTTCAGTGTGGAGGCGGTTACCGTTAATTCCATGCCCGAAGCAGGCGGAACCGTGGCGCCGGGCGTGGGTGAAGGCGAAGGCACATCTGAAGGCACACCCGAAGGCATATTTGAAGGCATAGGCGTCTCGCCACCACCCTCTGCAAACAATAGGAAGGAAGTGGACACAAAACCGTTCAGGCCTTGGTATCTGATAGCACACCAA
Organism: Clostridia bacterium; assembly: GCA_009784985.1. Lineage (GTDB taxonomy): Bacteria > Bacillota > Clostridia > Christensenellales > Aristaeellaceae > WQXF01. The sequence continues at coordinate 5,295 of WQXF01000027.1, forward strand.
TCGGCGGCATAATTTACGATCTCTACCGTCGCGCCATGGGGTATGGTGCCGATCACCCGGCCGCTGGAACTGGCTGAGGCGCGGAAGTTGAGCCAGCTTGTGGGGCTTTGAAGATGTACCGTGGCCGTGTTGGGGCCCGGCGTGGGCTGCGGCGTGGCAGTCGATTGAGGAGGAGGCGTGGTTTGGGTAAACGTTAGATAGTCCCGCATCACAAAACCTGTGAGGGCGCCATACTGCACTTGGCACCACACGCCGTCACTGGTGAGCACAGTCAATTGTTGCCCATGTCTCAACTGAGCCAGAATGGGCGCGCTGGTGCTGGGCGACTGGCGAAGGTTGAGCCAACTGGCGGGGTTGGTGAGGGTTACGGTGGCGGCGCTCTGGTCTATGTCTACAGGTTCTTGAGGCGGCAAGGTGGCTTGAGGTGGGTTTGTGCCGCCGGGGGCGCCTGGCAAGTTATTCGAAAAATTATACTGCACCAGATTGCAGCCCGGATAATAAAAGCTCAGTATCTGCCGGTAGCACATGCCCTGGTTGGCCATCTGCTGTGCGCCGCGCTGACTCATGCCAACGCCGTGGCCAAACCGGCGCGTTGTTAGCACAAAGTTGTTGCCGCTGCGCTCCACGGCGAGCAGCTCGTTCCGGGTGCTGTTGATGCCCAGGCCCAGCAGCGACTTAAGCTCGCTGAAAAAATCAAAGGTCACTGTGATCGATGAGCTGCTTGCCCCCTGGGAGGGCGAGGCGGATACCGTAATATCCACCATGGTAAACACCCGTGAGGGCGCGGGATACATAGGCGTATGGGCGGTGACATTGGTAATGCTGTGGATTTGTACGTTATTGGCGGCGGTGGGCGTGCCTAGGGCCGTGAGCCTGGCGGCCACCCTGCTCCTGAGCAGGGAATCCAACGGGCCCAGGGCCGATCCGTTGCCGTTAACAATAAACGACCGGGTGCGGCTGCTGGGATTGGCCAAATCATAAGGATCGTCTTGTACGCCCAGGTAGGGGAAAGAACGGCTGCCCCAGATGTTGACAACGGCCTCGGTTTGGCCGCCGTTGGAGGCGCTGTAATACCCGCCCACAAACTGCCCGTTGTGCATGGCCACCACACCGGCTGTGGCGTTTGCCGCCTGCTCGTAGCGATCGCTGCTGGTGGTCAGGCCGCGGTACACCTGGTCGGCGGTGGTGTCCACCACATCGTAGTGGGCGGCGCGCCGGTTCATGGCCTGCACTGTGTATGTGCGGGCGGCCACGGCCTGGGCCTTCAGCGCCTCCAATGGAAAGGAGCTGCCCATCTCGTAGGGAAGCACGCCGCGTATATAATCCTCCATAAATACGTGCACGATGGTGTACATGCGCCCATTGATCACGGCAAATTCAAAGTCGCCGGTATACCAGCTATTGGGGGCGGCGGACTGGGCGATTTTTAGGCCGTTCATGCCGCTGGCCTGATGGCGGCGCAAAAAGAACCGAGTGCCCATACTCTGCCTGGAACCGTTGACCGTTAAAAAGAGCTGGCCGGATTCAAAGCTCACCCGCGCCGAGCCGCCCCGGGAGAGCATGCGCGCGGTATCGCCGTTGATGGAGTAACTGCCGTCTACCGTAAGGGTAAGGGCGGTTTGGCTGGCCAGGGAGGACAGATACACACGCACCGTGCCCGATAATGAAGTGCTCTGGGTGGAAAGGGGCGCAGGCGCAGGTTGACCCAGGGCCAAAGCAGGTGTTGCCAGGATAGCGGCACACACCAGCCCCCACGCAATTCTTTTGAGCCATCTATTTGGATTCGTAAAACACATAAGCGATATAACCTCCTGTTACGGTTATTGTATGAATTTTAACATAAAAGAAACTTTTTGTCCATACTTCTGCAATATTGTTAAGAATTTCATAGATTTTTCCCGCTTGTTTTTTGTTTCTGAATCTGCTACAAGTGAAAGGTGGGGGTGAAAACATGCGTTGCTTATTCCATTGTATTCGCATCGTATTCTTGTGTGCGCTGTCGCTAGCACTGGCGGGTTGTTCGGCATCCACGGAATCCGTGACCTACGACCGGTACGACACCAGCTTTTTTGGCACCTTTGACACGATCATCACCGTAATGGGTTACGCTAAAGACGAAGAAACCTTCCGCCAAGTCGCCAATGAAGCCCACGGGATGTTCCGGCGCCTGCACACCCTGTACGATGGATACAGGGCCTACCCCGGCGTCAACAATCTGTACACATTGAACCGGGAGGCCGCCAAAGGCCCGGTAACCGTTGAACCGGAACTGATGGACATCCTGCTGTATTGCAAAAAACACCAACCGCAAACCCTGGGCACGATGAACATAGCGCTGGGTGCGGTGCTAAAAATCTGGCACGAATATCGGGAGATTGGCCTGTACAATCCCCCCGCCGCCCAGCTCCCGCCCATGGAGTTGCTGCGTGACGCGGCCCAACATACCAACTTTGACCATGTGATCCTGGATCCCGACGCCCGCACCGTGTACTACGCCGATCCAAAGCTGCAGCTGGACCTAGGCTCCATCGCCAAGGGATACGCCACCGAACTTGTGGCTCAATGGATGCTGGATTCGGCCATGCCTTCCTTCATCGTCAACGCCGGGGGTAACGTACGCGTAGGCAATCCGCCGCTAGACGACAGACGCGACTTTTGGGGCGTGGGCATCCAGTGCCCCCGTGGCAACGCCCCCGCCGGCATTGCGGAAACCTTTTTTGTGGCCAATCTATCGGTGGTGTCCAGCGGCGATTATGAGCGTTACTATATCGTGGATGGTAAGCGCTATCATCACCTGATCGACCCCTTCACCCTGATGCCGGGCGAACACTATCAAGCCGTGACCGTGCTGTGCGAGGATTCCGGCCTAGCGGACATGTTCTCCACGGCGGTGTTCCTGTTGCCCTACGAACAAGGCCGAACCCTGGTGGAATCTCTGGAAGGCGTGGAGGCCCTATGGATCTTTCACGACGGAAGCATCGAGATGACCGAGGGCGCGCAAAAAATCTCCCGAAGTGGAGGCGCAACCTCGATCACGGGAGCACAATAGCCAAAAAAGCGGGTTGACAAACCCCTGCCCACAAGCTATGATAGGGAACGTCCCATAAGGGAGCATAGCTCAGTTGGGAGAGCATCTGCCTTACAAGCAGAGGGTCACTGGTTCGAGCCCAGTTGTTCCCATTCAACCAAGATAATCCGAACCTTATCCCCATTGGGGAAGGGTTCGGATTTGTTATATAACAAACTCCTCACGAAATAATCACTCTGGACACCTATCGTTCCGTATAACCCGCACATAGCAGCATCCGCAACATACCATGAATATTGAACACGGAAGGAGGTCTCATCGTGAATTCAATGAACCACGGCAACAACAACACCCGTCCCTGGAGGAGTAACGAGCAACAAACATCTATGGTTTCTAGCCACTCAACCGATACATATCCGGAAGCGCCTACAAATTCGTCTCTTGATCGGCCGGCCGGTGCTTGTCGCGCTGTATCCGGAATCAATCCGGGCTGCTGTACAACGCGCTGCAGTACGGCGGATGGCCAGGATTATGGACCGGCTCCTTATGTAGAAAATATCAATGAACAGACTTTGGAAAACCCTTACTTTCGCCGGGCACTATGGACTGGAAACCATCTGCAGCTGACGCTGATGTGCATCGGCCCAGGGCAGGAAATCGGCCTGGAAATACATCCCGATACCGATCAATTCCTTCGCCTTGAGCAGGGGCAAGGCGTTGCTATGATGGGGAAAACCTCCGATAACCTTGCGTATCAGAAAAATGTCGCCGCTGATTATGCAATCTTTATACCTGCTGGAACCTGGCATAACGTATTGAACACGGGAACTGTGCCCATGAAGCTGTATTCCATCTATGCGCCAACCCACCATCCTCACGGCAGGATTCATTGCACCAAGGCGGACTCGGATGCTGGCGAATAAACGCGTATCCCTAAATCCTTTATACTTTAAACCCACGCCGTTTGACGTGGGTTTGTTGATGGGCCGAAGCAGTGCTATACGTTTTTGATGCAATGGCAATGATTCAAGCTTCCGTCCCTAATTTCGAAAAGCATTTCGGCTTTACTTGCTAGTTCGTTGTTATGAGTAACAATAACGACGGTTTTTCCTGACTTGTGGATTTCAAATATGTGCTTTAATACCTCCGCTTCAGATTCCGAATCCAGATTCCCCGTCGGCTCGTCCATGAGTAGAATGTCGGGGGCATTGGCAAGTGCGCGGGCTTTGCGTTCGCTTTCTCAGCAAGCATCGATGCTTGCTGTCGGCGCCGCCCCTTTTAGAAGCGAGTTGAAGTCACTTTGGGCAATAAGCGGGCCGGCAAAAATGGAAACGACGAAACCAACAGCTACTCCGGCAATTCCCCCAATAGGAACCTCGCCGTTCAATGCGTAGCTGATGCTTAACCCGATCACAATGGAAGCAAGCACAAAAAAGAACGCTATTTTTTTCATCAAATAAACCTCTCAATAGCCGTCACGAAGCGTGTTGGGGTGGTATATGCCATATTGCTCTTTCCCCGTGTAAAGCCCTTCGGAGTACACAAACACCTCCTCCAACCCGCCAACGGCGTATGTCAGCAGCTCCTCGTCCTCGGCGCTGATGGCCGCCATCATAGCAACAAGGCATTTCTTGTGTTATGGCCAACGCAATTTAAAAGCCGATTACGGAGGTTCCAGCGTTTTTTTGCATTATATCGTCATCAATGTCTTCAGCCCACTCCTCTCCCAGTAAAAATATCCCGCATAATTCAATGTTTTCATTTCAGCTTGGATATGCTATACTCTTAAAAGATGTCCCACGCACAAATCAACCATCATTTTAAGGAGGAAAATTCCATATGAAGAGGAAATTGGCGGGGCTTTTTGTACTGATCTGGGCGCTGAGTATCGTGTTGGGAAGCGGACTGGCGGTTGCCGGTGATTATTCGGGGTACACCATCCGCGTCTACTCGAATTCCAACTCGACCGAGCGGGCTACTTGGTTGGTCCAAGAAGCCGCCAAAGCAGGCTTTACCCTTTCAATGGACGACAACAGCATCATCTCCGGCGACACCACCGTCATCCAGGCGGCCAACGAAAACAAAGATGGCGATATCCTCTTTGGCCTGAATGAAACCCGCTGGGGACAGGTCGTCGGCGGCACCTACGAAAACCTCTCGCTTGTGGATTGGACCCCCACCTGGGCGGATGAAGTCGGTGAGTATAAGTACGATGGCAAGGCTTATGGCCTGGTTATCCAGAACATCCTGATGCTCTACCGCAACGACGAGCTGGGCACCAACGGCGAAGCGCTGGTCTTTGAGCGCTGGTCGGATTTGGTCGATTCCGGCTATACCTGGTACCGTCAGGGAAGGGTTGGCGGCACAACGAACTCAAACATCAACAACTCCATGCTGCATGCGTTTGTGGATCCGGCGTCCCCGGCGGGCGGCATTTCCGTGGACGGCTGGAAGACACTCTGGAAATACTGCGCCAATGGCAACTTTACCGGTGATGACTATGGCTTTGATCCGCTGAACAGGGGCGATGTGCAAGTTGGCACATTCTACTCCTCCTCACTGTACGGCAAGGTCGACGCTGCGGCGGAAAGTTCCAACACACCGTTGATTGGTGCGCTGGAGCCGGAAAACTGGGCGCTGGTGGACATTGCCGAAGGCACCTACTACATCGCCGAGTATCTGGGCGTCCTTGACCGGGCAAACCGTACCGACGAACAGACAGAGGCCGTTAAGGCCTTCGCCGAATGGTTCGGATCCGCCGATGTGCAAGCCGCATGGGGAGAAGAGTTTGATTCGTATCCCTGCAACGTCGTTGCTGCCGGCATGCTCTACGCTGAAGTGCCGCCGATTTACGCGTTGCGCAATTTCGCCAAGGCTCCCGTCGAAGGAACGGATATGAACTACGCGGAGTATGTGGCCGCCCATGCCAGCCAGTGGACCAACATCTTAACGAACCTTGGTTTCTTCTGGGCCGACATGAGCGCACCCAATCCAGAGCCGGACTGGGATAGCTTGGACTGGGCGCTGTTGACCCAGCCTGCCCAATAATAGACCCAGCACATTTTCTATAGCGAGCCGGAAACCGGCTCGCTATATTCATACATGCCATAGCAAAAATGGGGGCCATAGAAGAATGGTTAAACTTAACGACATCGTCGTCAAATTCGGGGATTTTACCGCGCTGCATCACATCAACGTGGAGGTAAAGGAAGGCGAATTTTTTACCTTCCTTGGGCCGTCCGGCTGTGGGAAAACAACCACTTTGCGCACGATTACCGGGTTTATCGAGCCGGCACAGGGCACGGTCATCGTCCAGGGCGCCGACATCACCCATGTACCCATTGAGGAGCGGAATATCGGCATCGTGTTTCAGAGTTATGCCCTGTTCCCAACGATGACCGTGTATGACAACATCGCCTTTGGCCTAAGAATCAAAAAGAACAAACGGCCCGATGTGGACCGAAAAGTGCGGGAGATTGCGCAAAAGGTGGATCTCAGCGATGAACAGCTACAAAAGGCTGTATCCCAGTTATCAGGCGGGCAACAGCAACGGGTGGCGATCGCCCGCGCACTTGTCAACGAGCCGGCCATCATCTGTATGGATGAGCCGCTGTCCAACCTGGACGCACGGTTGCGCGTGCAATTGCGCAACGAACTCAAAAAGATGCAGCGGGATTTTGGCATCACAACCATTTATGTTACTCACGATCAGGAGGAAGCGCTCACGCTGTCGGACCGCATTGCTGTGTTTAACGACGGTTTTATCGAGCAGGTCGGCACACCAAACGAAATCTATAATCACTCAAACAGCGAGTTTGTCTGCAATTTCATCGGCGATATCAACCGCTTGGAAAGTGGAATCGTTGAGAAGATGATCAAGGCTGGCGCGGCAATCCGCAAGGAGGAGTACAACTACATCCGCCTGGAACGCGTCCATGTCAACGAGCCGCCCCGCGATGGTTTGCTGATACTGGATGGCGTGGTGAAAAGCCAAGAATACTATGGCTTGTATATCAAGTACACCATTGATGTGAAGCATCAGATTGTGCGTGTCATTGAGAAAAACGACGGCGTAAAAATATATGATCCGGGGGAGACCGTCAAAATCTGCATAGATCCGGTGGATGTGATGGCCTATCCGCATGGGGATGTATCAGGGAGGGATGGCAATGCATAGCATAGCGAAAAAAAGGCTGCGACCCGAGTATCTTTTTCGCGTATTCGGCATTGCGCTTTTTGTCTATCTGCTCCTGGGTTTCATGATTCTTCCATGCCTAAATACGTTAACGAGCATCTTTACCACAATAAACGGAACCACGGGCAGAACGGATCCTTGGGCCGTTATCCGGTTTTTCTTTGCGGGGAACATGAGCGCATATGTATGGAATTCGTTAAAACTAGCGCTCTACTTGGTGGTGACCGTGAATGTGGTGGGCGTATCCATCGTATTGCTGACGGAATACTTCGATATCAAGGGCGCAAAGTTTCTGCGCGCGGGCTACATGACGACGATGATCTACAGCGGCGTTGCGCTGGTAACGGGTTATCTGTTCCTTTACGGCAGAGATGGCATGCTCACCACAACGTTGGTCAACGCGTTTCCCGGCTTAAATCCCAACTGGTTTTCTGGCTTCAACGCGGTGATGTTTACAATGACATTCGCTTGCACCAGCAACCATGCGCTATTTTTACGCAATGCCATCCGCGGCATAGATTACAATACTGTCGAGGCGGCGCGCAATCTGGGCGCAAGGCCCTTGAAGGTATTGGTGAAAGTCGTATTCCCCACCCTCATCCCAACGATGTTTTCGTTGACGGTGATGACCTTCATCACGGGCTTGTGCGCGATGTCTGCGCCTACACTGTTAGGGTTTGACTCCATCAACCCCGAGATTGTGCGCCTGGCGGGTTCCTCGGTGGCGGATGAGGCGTTCCCGCAAGCGCGGGCCGCGCTCCTGTCGATCATCCTGGCCATGTTTACGATCGTTTTGTTGACCGTGTTGTCATCCTATGAACGCAAAGGGCACTACTTGTCTGTTTCTAAAACAAAAGCCAAGTTAGTCAAGCAGAAAATCAACAACCCGGTGGCCAATGCGCTGGCGCACGCGTATGCATACATCCTATTCATCATCTATATGACGCCGGTGATCATGATCGTCATCTTTTCCTTCCAAACATACGGCGCCATCCGCATGAAAACGCTGGATCTATCAAACTGGACACTGTTGAATTATTTCGGGCAAGCAGACTATTCCTATCTAACATCGCGGGGCGTATATAGGGTGCGGGAAGGTTCGATATCCGGGCTGTTCTCAAACCAATCCATGCTGGAAGGAATCCAATTAAGCTTTGTCCTCTCCGCGGTGGGGGCGGCGCTGGCCTGTGTGATCGTTGTAGTTGCGTGCAATTACATCTTCCGCCATAAGAAGACAGGTGTCATCGTTGAATATAGCTTGCTGTTCCCGTGGCTGTTGCCGACTATTTTGATTTGTTATTCCTACCGCACCTATTTTAACAGTGAATCGGTTGGGTATGTGTTCAATACCAACCTCTACTATATGGAGCGCGTTCGCATCTTGATTGTGATCGCGTACGCGGTGGTCAAATTGCCATTTTCTTTGCGGATGATCAAGGCGGCATTCTATGCCATCGACGAGGAGCTGGAGGATGCGGCGCGCAACCTGGGCGCAAGCTCACTGGTGGCTTTTCTGCGTGTGAAGCTGCCGATTATCCTGCCCAGCGTACTGGCGGTTTTTGCGCTGAACTTTAACTCGCTGTTCACTGAGTATGACATGTCCGCCTCTTTTGCCAGTTCCTATGGCAGAAGTTATGCAATGGTCATCCAAAGCATGACTGCGGATGAAGGATTGTACGGCTACAACATCAATGCTTCAGGGCGGCAATGCGCCTCGACTGTGTTCATTATGGTTGTATCGGGTATTATCCTGTATCTTGTCTACGGCGTGGGCGCACGTGATCTGGGCGAGCGCCTTGAGAGCCGTGAAAGACGACGAAAAAGATGGAACCGAATTGTACGAAGACCCTTAGGGCATAAGCTACAGAAAGAGGCGTAAAGGCTTACTGAAACGGGGCTGCCTCTCTAGGAATTTCTAGGGAGACGGCCCCTTTGCCCTACCTCAGGATTTCCGCCCAAACTGGGGCCAGCTTAACTGGCGGCTTTCTACGGTACCGTCGTTTTTTTCTACTTCAAACACCATTTCCTTGGATACGGCGGCAACAGCGCCCAGGGCGGTAACGGCCAGCACCAGGGGGCTGAACAGCAGCACGCCAATGCCCACCACACCCACGGTGGCCGGAACCTCAATCAACACTTTCTCTGCGTTCTTGAGGCGCACTTTGGTTACGTTTCCTTCTTGGATGATCTTTTTGATCTGCTCGATCACATTGCGCACGAAGTTCTCGGATTCTTCTTTGTCTTGCTTGCCACTGCCAACAGAGGCCTGCTTTTCCAGGTTGATCAGCGCTTGGGTTAAGTCGCCGTTTGTGGCGTCCAGCGCTTCTTTTGCCTGGGCATACGTAACATTCAGGCGCTCCCGCAAAGCATCGATTTTCTCTAACTCGTTCATGATTCTATCCTCCGTTCATTTTGTCCTGGGGCAAGTATAACACCGCAGGACAAAGCAAGCAATGGCTTTCGATTAGATTCACATTGATGCACGATTAGAATAGCCGCGCTACATCCTCCACCCTTCAAGAATACGCAACAACCCTTCCAAAAATCCGGGAAGCAGCACATCTTGGCCCGCCACCAGGGGCAGGCGGGCTACTTCCTCATCACCCCGCATCACAATGGCCTCCCCCAAGGGAGCACCCTTGCGGATGGGCGCGTTGACGCTGTTGGGGAGCACCGCCTCCAGCCGCAGGCCCTTTTCCTCTCCCCGGCGCATGAGCATGGCCAAGTCGCGGCCAATCACGGCATCCACAACCTCCTGGGCGCCCCTCCGCACAGCCACCTGCATGCCGATGTGCTCGTCCAACGTGCCCACTTGGGCCAGCTGGTAGTTGGCAAACCCATAATCAAGCATGTGCCGCGCCGAGTCGAAGCGCGCCTGGCTGCCGGAGGAGCCCAGCACCACCGCGATCAGCCGCAGATTGCCCCGCTTGGCCGTGGCGGACAAACAGTAGCGGGCCTCGTTTGTGGAGCCGGTTTTGTAGCCGTCGCAAGAATCGTAGAAGCGCACCAGGCGGTTGGTATTGGTAAGATCGGTTACACGGCCGCCCTTGTGGGTGATGGTGTCGAGCCAGATGGTGCTAAAACGATAGTACTGGGGATGGCCGTCCAGATGGCGCGAGAGCTCGGCCACATCCCGGGCGGTGGTGTACTGGCCCTCGGCGGGCAAGCCGGTAGTGTTTACATAGCGGGTGTTGGCAAGGCCCAGCTCCTGGGCGCGGGCATTCATGCGCTGCACAAAAACTTCTTCCGCGCCGGAGATGTGTTCGGCCAGGGCCACCGAGGCATCGTTGGCGCTGGCCACGATCACGGATTTAAGCAAATCTTCCAGCCGATAGTATTGGTTGGCGTCCAGCAGGGCTTGGCTGCCGCCCATGCTGCCGGCACGCTGGCTGCACAGCACCTGATCCTCCAGGGTGACATCGCCGGTACTCAGCGCTTCCAGGGTGAGCAATATGGTCATCAATTTGGTGATGCTGGCAACGGGCCGGCGTTCATCGGCGTTGATGGCAAATATGACACGCCCGGTGGACGCCTCGATCAGTGTGGCGGAAACCGCATCGATAGCAACCGAAGGCGCAGATTCTAACGGCTCTTCAGCCAGGGCCCCAAGGGGAACCAAACAAACCAACATCAACGCAAAAACCAGCGCAAAAATCCTACCGAATTTCATAACAAAACCTCCCACAGGCTGATGGTGGAATCATGCCCAATGGGAGGCTGTATCATGCGGAGGACTGGCTGGCGTTATAGTTTGGCAATCACCGAATCAAGCAGCGCTCTAAAAGCGTCTTTTGCTTTTTCGCCGGTTTCCATCACTTCTTCGTGGTTGAGGGGTTGCTCTAATATACCCGCCGCCATGTTGGTAATGCAAGAGATGCCCAGCACCCGCTGGCCGCCGTGCCGCGCCACGATCACTTCGGGCACGGTGGACATGCCCACCGCGTCGGCGCCTAAAACGCGCAGCATACGAATCTCCGCCGGGGTTTCATAGCTGGGACCGGACATCTGGGCGTACACACCCTCACGCAGGGTAACACCGTTGGCTACACCGCATTCCAATGCCAGGGCCCGCAGTTCCGGGTCAAATGCCTTGGACATGTCCGGGAAACGTGGGCCAAACGCGTCCAAATTCGGGCCAAACAGGGGGCTGACGCCGGTCATGTTGATACAGTCGGTAATCACCATCAGGTCGCCGGGGCTGAATTCGGTGTTCACCCCACCCGCCGCGTTGGTAATGATCAGGGTTTTTACGCCCAGGGCTTGCATCACCCGCACCGGCAGCGTCACATCCTGTAAGGAGTATCCCTCATAATAGTGAAAACGGCCCCGCATCATGGCTACGCGTTTGCCGTGGAGCAAACCGGTGTGCCATTCACCGGCATGACCAATCACGGTGGAGGCCGGAAAGCCCGGGATTTTTGTATAAGGCAAAACCTTGCTGTTTTGTAACGCTTGGGTGTACTCACCCAGCCCGGAGCCCAAAATCACGCCGATCTCGGCGTCCCCGCAGGTTTTGCGGATGGTTTGTGCGGCATCCTGAATGCGCTTTTCCATAAAGAATCCTCCTTGGTTTTTTATCGCAGCAATGGGAGCACCGATGTACCGGCAATTGCCTGATCTTGCGGTACACCAAAAAACGCCAGCGCCGTGGCAGCGATGTCGGCAAATGTATCCCGGGTACCCAAATCCACGCCGCCCCCAAGGGTTTTCCCGTATACGATAAGGGGCGCGTACTCCCGGGTGTGATCGGTGCCCGGATGGGCGGGATCGCAGCCATGATCGGCGGTAAGCACCAGTAGGTCTTGTGCATTCATACGTGCGATGATGCCGGGCAATGCGGCGTCAAAGGCGGCCAGCGCATCATAGAAACCGCCGGCATCATTGCGGTGGCCGTACAGCATATCAAAATCCACCAAATTGGTGAAGATCAGCCCGCTAGAATCCCGCTCCATGGCCTCCAACGTAGCTTGAATGCAAGCCGGGTTGCCGGAGGCGTGATTGGATTTTGTAAGCCCACGATGGCAAAAGATATCTTCGATTTTGCCCACGCCATAGGTAAGCAGGCCCGCGCCGCTCAACGCATCCAGCAGGTTAGGCGGGGGCAAAAGGGAAAAATCCTTGCGGCGGCCGGTGCGTTTAAAATCGCCGGGCATGCCCACAAAAGGGCGGGCGATCACCCGGCCTACCGCCAGCGGGCCGGTAAGCATATCCCGTGCGATTTCGCAATAACGATACAGTTCTTCTATGGGGCAGATGGCTTCATGGGCGGCGATCTGAAACACACTGTCCGCCGAGGTATACACGATGGGTTTGCCGGTGGCCATGTGCTCCTGGCCCAGGCCCTCTAAGATCGCGGTGCCCGAGGCCGGGTAGTTGCCCAGTGTCTCTTGGCCGATGGCCGCCTCGTACTGATGCATAAAGCCTGCTGGAAAACCGTTTGGGAACACGGGGAATGGCTGGTCCAGCACCGCGCCGCAAATTTCCCAATGGCCGGTGGTGGTGTCCTTGCCCGGCGAGCACGCACGCATTCGCCCATAACAGGCCTCGGGCGATTTGGCCGGATCAGCAAGGCCGCTTCCTTCGATATTTGCCAGGCCCAACCTCCACAGGTTTTCCAGCTTGGGTTTGTGGGCCAGTACGTGCTTAAGCGTGTGGGCGCCGGCATCGCCATACTGGGCGGCATCTGGCAGCGCACCCACGCCCACGCCGTCCAGCACGATGAGGAGGAGTTTTTTGTGCATGTGTTTGTTCCTTTCCGGCTGCATAGGTAGCGGCGGGACGCCAAGGGCGGCGTCCCCTACAAGGTTGCGGCCAAACGCTTCCGTAGGGGCGGCCCTGTGTGGCCGCCCGCAGGTTGCGCAACCGCCCATGAAACGTCCGGGCGGCCACATAGGGCCGCCCCTACGTTGTTACGGCGACATATTTTTGCATCATGCTAGCCGTTCTTCTCCTAACCCCTATCCCCTAATCCCTAACCCCTACTTCGCCGCATTCCGTACGTATTCAGCCAGCATGGCAATAAATTCCCCGTTGGTGGGTTTGCCCTTTTGCGGATCCATGGTGTTGCCAAAAATGTGATGGAGCGCATCCATATTGCCCTTGTTCACCGTGCTTTCGATGGCGTGGCGAATGGAGCGCTCCACGCGGCTGGGCGTGGAATCAAAAGACTCTGCCAGCATGGGATACAACCGCTTGGTGATGCCGCGCAGCAGGGAGATATCCACGCTCACCATGTTCACCGCCCTGCGCAGGAACATATATCCCTGGATGGCGGGCGACATGTTGATTTGCCCTAGCATACCGGTGATTATCTTGTCCCTTTGCTCGAAATGGATGCGCGTCATGCTGCACGTTTTGCCCGCCATCAAATCCTGGGCGCGCCGTACCAGCACGTCCATGTCAAAGGGCTTGAGCATGTAGTAATCCGCCCCTAGCGAAAGCGCCCGGGTAGCGATCAGATCCTGCCCCAGCCCCGATAGGATGATCACCCGGGGCATACGCTCCAGGCGGCTGGCGTGAAGCTGCTCCAACACCCCCAAGCCATCCAGGTGGGGCATGATCATGTCCAGTATCAACAAATCGGGCAATAGCTGTTCTACCATTCGCACGGTGTCCGCGCCGTCGTGCACCATGCCTACCACTTCAAACGGCTCCACCGCTTCCAGGCTCTTTTGTAAGATATCACAAAAGCGGCGGTTATCATCGGCGATGAGTATGCGGATGGGCGTATCGTCCATTGGCTTCCTCCGTCGGTGATTGTTAAACCGCATTATTCGACGGAAAAGCGTCGTTTCCCTCCAAATCTGGCTTTTTTGATACTAAGCAGCCTTTTCCCCTATGGTTTCTTCCAGGGTTTGCTCCAGCATCCAGTCGATATACATGCCGTAGCCGTGGGTGGGATCGTTCACATACACATGGGTCACCACGCCCACGATGCAGCCGTCTTGCAAAATCGGGCTGCCGCTCATGCCCTGCACGATGCCCCCGGTTTTGCTCAACAATTCCGGATCCGTTACCTTAATCACAATCCCTTTTTGCGCGGCCTTGCTCTGGGGCGTGCAGCGCACGATTTCAATATCGTACTCATGTGCCTGGCCGCCCTCTACGGTAGAAAGGATGGTGGCCTTGCCGGGATGCACCATGCTCCGGGCGCCCACCGGCAGCCCTTGGGGATACAGCGAGGCTTCAATAGGTTTACCCATGGCGCCGTAAATGCCAAACACATTGTTTTTGCTGATGCTGCCCAGCACGATCTTTTCCTTTAAAAAGGAGCCTTTGAGCTCACCGGGCTTGCCCCGCTCCCCGCGCAGCACATCCACCACCTGGGCTTGCAGAATCTGCCCCTCGGCCACGGTAAGGGCCATGCCGGTATCCACATCGGTGATGGCGTGGCCCAGGGCGCCAAAGGAACCGTCTTTGGGATCATAAAACGACAGGGTGCCCACGCCTGCGGTACTGTCCCGCACCCAGATGCCCAGGCGGTAGTTGCCGTCCAGCCGGTCGATGGCGGGGGACACGTCAAAATGCAGGCGCTGATCCTGCCGCTCCACGCCGATGCGCAGCGGTTTTGCGCCGTTTTCGTTCACCACCATGGCCAGGTGGGATGCGCTTTCAATCTGGGCATCGTTTACGGTGTGGATCAAGTCGCCCGGCTTGATTCCGGCTTGCCGCGCCGGGTTGGGCTCCTGCCCGCCGGACAGATCCGACGTACCCACCACCAGCACGCCGCTGGTTTGCAGGGCCACGCCAATGGCTTGGCCGCCGGGAATCAATATGCGCTCAGGCTGCACCTGCACCTGTATGTTTTTGACGGGCAGCAAACCCAGCAGCGAAAAATGTAGGCGGGATTCGCCTGTGCTGCCGGGGGTTAAACTAATGGAGGTGCGCATGGCATCCCCAAGGGTTTCGTCACCGCTGGCCAGCACTGCCGCGCCGTCTTCTTCCACGCTTACATTCAGCGGGATGCCCAGGTTGAGTTGGTGCTCCTGGCCCGGCGTCATGTGCAGCACGTCGGGCAGCGCGCGCATGAGTTGCACCGGTGGGGAATAATTGATTCCGATGACCAATAGGGATAAACCGATTCCGAACCACCGCTTTACGTCAAACCGCCTGCCATTTTTGCGCGCCATGCCGCCATCGACCCCTTTTTCATGCATTCGTTCAAATCACATGTTGCGCAAAATTGGGGGCCAATATGCTGTTAAAGGCTGCATGCGTGCAAAAAATTAACTATTTGCTATATCTGTTCGAAATCAACATGCCAACCACAATCACAATCCCGCCCGCAAACGCAACAGGCGACACGGTTTCATTGAGCCATAGGAAGGCAATCAACGTGGCCACAAAGGGTATTAGATACAAAAACATGGTGGCGTTGGCCGTGTTTTTTGCCTTGGAAAGGGCGTATGCCCAGGCTAGGTAGGCAATGGCGGCCGGAAATACCCCAAGATACACCGTCACGAGGGACGCCGCAAGGGGCGCGCCCGGCATATCTTTGATCAAACCCGGCAAAAACACCAGCATACATAACGTGCCAATAAATATAGGATAAGCCGTGGCCTCAAGGGGCGTATATTGTTTCATGAGTTGGCGCTGGATGATCACATATACGCTTGTGGAAAGGCTTGCCGCCACCAGCATCACCACGCCGATGTTCATCACAAAACCGCTCATTTGGCTCAGGGCAATCAGAACCAACCCGCAAAGGCTCACCAAAATGCCGATCCAGCAAAACAGCTTGACTTTTTCCTTCAAAATAAAAACCGAAAGCAGCGTGGTGTATACCGGGGCCGACGAAATCAAAAAGCTGCTCACCCCCGACGGAACCATGTCCGTGCCGGTGTTAAAAAGCCACATATACAGAAAAATGCCCAGGAATCCCCCAAGGGCAAACAAGGGGAGGTCTTTTATTTGGGGGAGCCTTGCCTTTTTGATCACGGCGGCAATAGCAAGGGTAAACGAAGCCACCAGAAACCGAAGCAACATGATGGACTGGGCCGAATAAAAATCCAGCAGGTATTTGACGGCGGGAAAAGCCGACGCCCACAAAAACACGGTGGCCAGCGCGGCAACCGTGAGTTTTGCTGTTTGTTGTTTCTCGCTCATTTATACCCGTTCCATTTCGATTTGTTCTCCGCCTACCTGCTGCCGCCTTTCTTCCTCTTGCACGCTGCCCGCTTCTTCCATAAAGGAACGAGCAGTATCGAAATCGAGGTACACCGAGGCAAAACGCAAGTAAGCCACCCCGTCCAGCTTGCGCAGCCTACCCATCACCATCTTGCCGATATTTTCGGTGGTGATCTCTTGCTCCAACAAATTGTGGACCTCCATCTCCACCTCGCGCACCAGCTTGTCGATCACTGCCGACGAAACAGGCCGCTTCTCGCAAGCCCTTTGGATGCCACGGCGAATCTTGGCCGCATCAAAAGCCTCGCGGCGGCCATCCTTTTTGATGGCCATCAGAACCACAGTATCCACCTTTTCGTAGGTGGTGAACCGCCGGTTGCACTTCTCGCATTCGCGCCGCCGCCGGATCGCGTTGCCCTCTTCGGTGGGGCGCGAGTCCACCACGCGGCTATCCGTGCAGTTACAATACATACACTTCACTTGCAGGCATCCTTTCCAACATAACCATAAAAGTAATGGGCCGATATTGATTATATACACTTTTTTGCGATCCGTCCAGCTTTTTTTGCTTTTTTCCCCCCAAGAGCCACAATCTATAGTATAATTGACCCGAATGAACCCATATACCTGGAGGTGCAGGATGCGGACATTGTTGTGGGCTATACTACTGGCAGTGTTTCTTGGCGGGGCAACAAGCGCAGCAGCCGAAGAAAAGTACGAAACCACCCCGGCCATGTTCCGCATAGGCCTGGCGGTTACAGAACGTGTGAACGGCGTCCCAAAGGCCGAACTGCCTCGAGGGGAAAATAAATTCCGTTCGTATGTCCGAAAGGAGTACCTGATCACCGCCAATCCCCGCATCAACGAAACGGTGGCGGCAATCGTGGATGCATTTGATGCACGTTTATCCCCCGAGATGCGCGAGGAGGAGCATCCTTCTTCCCGGTATTCGAGCCGCCTAGACATCGAAACAGTGTACACGATCTCCGGCAACACGGTAAGCGTGCTGGTGCTGGCGCGGGAAACCTTCCGCAGGCAGCAGTTGCGCTCCCCCTTTCAAACCGGGGTATATGATTTGGAAACCGGGCAGGAAATCTATTTGACCGATCTGTTCCTGGCGGACAGCCCGGCGTGGGCGGTTTTGGCCACGGGCGTAGAGCAGCAGCTAGGAGCCATGTTCCCGAACGAACCACGCCACCCGGAATCGATCAAACGCTTTGCGAATCGAGAGGCTTTAGAACACGCCAGCTTTACCCTGAGTGGAGGCGAGCTGACGCTCCACTATCTGGCCAGCGATATCTACCCCGGGAAATCCAATGTATTGCATGTACGGTTTTATTACCCGCAATTTGTGGGCATGTGGACCGATGTGGGGCAAGCGGCCACCGACAATTCCAAATGGAAGCTCATCGCCTTAACTTTTGACGACGGCCCCAACTACACGGATGTGGGCGTTGGCGGCAGCAGGTGGGCCCTACCCAAATTTCGCGCGGCGGGCTGGCGGGTGACCTACTACATTTGGGGAAAAAACATCATTGAGCATCCCGATGTGCTGATGTCCCAGGCGGACAACAATCATTCTATGCAAAACCATAGTGCGGATCATCCCCGTGGAAGCGAAGTAAAGACAGAACGAGCCCTGGAGAGGCAGGTAAACCCGGTTAACGACAATATGGCGGATACGATCGGCCCAAGGCCCACCACCTTCCGCGCCCCCTTTGGCAGCACCGATCCATGGGTGAGGCTGGGCATCAACATGCCGCTGATTCAGTGGTCTATCGATCCCAAGGATATCCGCGCCGAGCCCAGGACAATCGTAACAAGGATTAAAAAGCAACTGCATGACGGCGGCATTGTACTGCTGCACGATACGCGCAAGGGTACGACAAACGCCATTCCCTTGATTGCGCAAATGTTGCTGGACGAGGGGTACATGACCGTTACTGTGGATGAATTGGCGGCCATCAACGGGATAACGTTGTTGCCCGGCAGGGTGTACTACCGATTTGGGCCGGAGGAATAAATGTAGCCAGCCCGCCAGATGGCGGACTGAGGGAAATTACCAGCAACTGTCCCAGTCAGAGCAACAGCGGCGGCGCCGCCGCCGATGCCGGCGGTGGCCGCAAAACTCGCATTGCCCACACCAGAAGGGCGTACAGCGCCTGCAGCAGTCACACCAGAACCATGACATGCTATTCAGCTCCTTTCGTGCACAATATGAGAGGAAGGCCTCTCGTACATAGCATATGCCCGCAACGGAATATTGCGAATGGGTGCTGCCGCGAGGCAAGACTTAACGAAAATCTCTTTGTGGGGTTAATAATTTTATGTTATAATCCGAATCATAGCGTTGAAGCGATAAAGGCAGGAACTCATGTAGGGGCGATTATTAATCGCCCGAGAAGGCTGGCGGGCGATTAATGATCGCCCCTACAAAGGAGCGGCAAGCTTGATAAAGCGAGACACTTTTGACTATACCGAATGGCAGCGCACATTGTGGCAAGAAAAAAGCATTGAAGAAATCCACACGCTTGCAGAGGAGTATGCCCATGCAAATCATCGAAAAGAGCTTTGAACCCCTTCAAACAGAACTGCCGGACGCGTTGCGTAATCCGCCCCGGGTGCCTTATGTTGCCTTCAAGGCAATGGCGCGGGCCAATCTGGCCAAGATGCGGGCCGGAATGGGCGGGAATTCAAAGGATATCGTGGGCCAGCCTGTCTCTACCCGCCAGCACGTGATCGAGGGCCATGCCGGGCCGGTAACCGTGCGTATCTATGCGCCGGAAGCCAAAGCAACCGCGTCAAGGCCTTTGTTGGTTTACTTTCACGGGGGCGGCTGGTTCGGGGGCACCATGGAGGCAGTGGAGGCCTTTTGCCAGGCGGTGGCGGATCAGGCGGATGCAGTGGTGGTCAACGTAGGGTATCACCTGTGCCCCGAACACCCCTATCCCCACGGCTTGGAGGATTGTTATCGCGCTACACTTTGGGCGGCGGGCGATCCCGACTTGGGCATCGATCAAAACAAGGTGGCCGTGGGCGGCGATTCCGCAGGCGGCAACCTGGCAGCCGCAGTTTCTCTGATGGCGCGGGATCGGGGAGCGCCCGCCATCAACAAGCAACTGTTGATTTACCCCGCAGTAACCCTTCACGATTTTGTTTCCCCCACCGGCGAGCGAGGCGGCGCCTTCGGCAGGCTGCTCACCGACTGGTACTTGGCCGGCGCTACCAAAACAACGGATCCATACGTGTCGCCGATCCTTGCGCCAACCCTGGCCGGTCTCCCCGCAGCGCTGGTGGCGGTTTGTGAGACAGACGGGCTAAAGGAACAAGGCGTTGCCTATGCTCAAAAGTTGGCCGATGCCGGTGTAGAGGCCCGGTGCTTGCTGTACAAGGGCGCCGATCATGCCTTTATCGACAACACCGGAACCCAGCCGGCAGCCAACGATCTAGCAGAGGAATCGGCGCGATTTCTGCGCGGGTTGTGATTTGCGCCGTCACTTTTTCCCATTCGCCACCGCAACCGTTGACAAGCGCGCCCTCCGCTGTTAAAATAACTGTATCGTTATAGCCTTTTTTGTAGGTTTTGCATGGCGTTTCGGTAATAAAAAGGAGGAAACTTTGCATGCGCAAACGCTCAGTGGCGTGCCTTTGTTTGTTGTTGGCCGCGGTCATGCTGCTTTCCGCCTGCGATGGCATAGGCGGCAACCCGGCAAACACCCCGGTTCCAAGGATGACCGTTGAACCACTCCCCGTTGAGCAGGATCCCGAGGATTTGGACGGCGGCGATTACGATGACTATGATGATTACGACGAACACAACGATTATGATGATTACGACGACTATGACGCAAGCGCGGGCGTTGCCTTAGGAGGGCCCGGCCTGCCCGTGGCCCCAGAACCCACGCCCACCCAGCACCAGGCTCCCCGCGTTACCCTCGATCCCTCGGAGACCCCCATCCCGGTGGATCCCCTCGACAAGCCCACCCAGGTTCCCCTAAACCTCTCTTATGTGAGGTACGAAAGCTCACCCATGGGCATCTCCTTTGACCGCCCCGCAGGCTGGCGGGAAGACAATCCCGCCGACTCCAACGTGCAGTTCATGGAGCCGGAGGGCGCCGCGCGCAACGGCTATCGCGCCATGCTCACCGTGCGCGTAGCGCACAGGGGCTCCAGGCAAGAGCGGAGCCAGGCCAGGGCCCTGCTGGAAGAAGTGATGGAAGAGATGGGTGGAAATGGCTTGTGGAGCGACTTCCGATATACCTCTCCTCCCTCCACTGCCAGCCTAGGCGGCGCAGGCGGGTATCACACCTATTATTGGGCCACATTCAACGGACTCCCGGTCAGGGGCCGCATCATCGTGGTAGCACGGGGAAACGCGCTGTACATGGTGCGTCTTACCAGCACCGCTGAGTTCTACGAGCTGTATGAAACCATCTACCGCAAGGTGCGCGACACGTGGAGGTTTCATTAAAAAAATATCCACCAAAGACTATACTTGAACAGGAGTGACACTGTATGCCCATTACCCGGACTCCCTTTGGCGTTACCAAGGCCGGTAAGCGGTGGAGCGTTTCACCATGACCAACAGCAACGGCGCGGCCGTTTCGGTGATCACCTACGGCGGCGCGCTGGTCTCCATCTTGGTGCCTGATCGTTATGGCGTATTGGGCGATGTGTGCTTGGGCCTAAACAGCGTGGCGGACTACGA
>WQXF01000028.1 GCA_009784985.1 Clostridia bacterium
ATCTCCACCAGCAGCCGCGACCTATATCCCCTGCAATACGTGCTGGTGAACATCGAACGAAACATTGCCTATTTAACCAACAATGCCGACGTCATGAGCGCGGATGCCTCCCAGGTGCTGCCCAGCGAAACCATGCGGATGGCCATTGTGGTGATTGTGATCTTGCCCATCATGTTTTCATACCCCTTCTTTCAAAAGTATTTTATCAGCGGCCTAACCATCGGATCGGTAAAGGGGTAATGTGTGCCGTAACACTCGGCATTATGCCGATTGTATATTTAGGTTAAGGAGGTTCCCCATGAAGAAACTGTTAACCCTGGTTGTGGCCGTAGCGATGCTGCTGTCCTGCGTATCTTTTGCCGCGGCAGAAGAGCCCGTAAAGCTCGTATGGTGGTTTGGCTGCACATCCGAAGCGCCGCTGGATTGGGCAGAGGTTGAGGAGAAACTCAACGAGATCAGCCTGCGGGAAATCGGTGTGGTGTGTGAGTTTAGGTACATGGATGTCAATCAGGTATCGTTGGCCATGACCACCGGCGAATATTTTGACATCACCTTCACCGCCGACTGGTACAACGATTTTGCCACCAACGTGTTCGGGGGCATGTTCCTGGACATCACCGACCTGGTGGGCGAGCAGGCCGCCGAGATGGTTGACTCCATGCTTGACAACATCTGGGCCGGCGCCTATGTCAACGACAGGCTGTACGCCATCCCCCACATGAAGGACTACGGCCTGGAGATCTTCTGGATCCTGGACTCGGAATACTTCGTGGAAGAAAAGGGCCTGGAAATGGATCATCACATCTCTTTTGCAGGCATTGAGCCCTATCTTGAGATGTACAAAGCGGATAATCCGGACAGCTACCCCTACATCGCTGCCAGGGGCGGCCTGACTTCCTGGATGAACTGCCTGGCGGACTGGATCTCCATGGAATACCTGATCGGCCTGGATTGGGCTGCCCAAGGCACCGCCGATGAGACGACCGTAAAGTTTGCCTTTGAGATTCCCGCCTTTGTGGAGCGCCTGGAACTGATCCACAGCTGGTACGAGAAGGGCTACATCAATCCCGACGCCGCCGTGCTGGAGTCCATCGCCCGTTCCAACGCCGGCGTTGTGCAATCCGGCCAGGGCTGGTTTGGCGCGGAAACGGTTTGGTCCAACGCCCGCCAAAAGGCCTCCTACATCTCCCGGTTCGAAGGCCCCTATCTGTCCACCGGCTCCCTGCGTGGCTCCATGACGGCCCTGAGCGCCACCACCCCCTATGCCGCGGAGGCGATGCAACTCATCAACCTGATGAACACCAACGAGGAGTACCGCACCCTGGCCCGTTACGGCATCGAGGGCAAACACTATGAAGTCGTAGAGCCCGGCATCGTAAGAAGAACGGAACTGGGCAACACCAACATGAGCCTGTGGGCATACACCCAGGGTTCCTATGTGGTAGGCCCCATTGAGGCTTCGCCCTTTGAGTCGGTGCCCGCCGATCCCGGCATGTGGGCAAAGGTGTGGGCCGGCTACGCGGACGCCGTTACCTCCGCCGCGCTGGGCTTCACCTTCGACCTGACCAGCGTTGAGACCCAATGTCTGGCCATGGCCGCGATCTGGAACGATTACAGGGCCGAGCTGATCACCGGCACATCCAACCCCGCCGAAATGATCCCGATCATCCTGGCGGAAATGGAAGCGGTTGGCATGCGCGAAGTCATCGCAGAAGCGCAAGCGCAACTCGACGCATTCATGGGCAAGTAAATAACCAAATAGTCTGGTCCAAAGAGGCTGTCGCGCTGCGCGGCAGCCTCCTTCTGAGTGGGGGTGTAAACATATGACACAATTGAATCACATCGACACCGAGCAAATCAACCCACGCACCAAAACCATCGACTCGTTGGATTCCCTGGGCATCGCCACGCTGATCAATCAGGAAGACCAGCTGGTGGCATCCGCCGTAGAAAAGGAGTTGCCTTGCATTGCCCAAGCCGTAGACAAGATTTGCGAGGCGCTGCAAAGGGGCGGGCGGCTGATCTACTGTGGAGCGGGCACCTCCGGGCGGCTCGGCGTGCTGGATGCGGTGGAATGCCCTCCTACCTACGGCGTGGTTCCCGGGCTGGTGTTGGGATTGATCGCCGGGGGCCCCTCTGCTTTTATGCAAGCCGTAGAGGGCGCTGAAGACAATTACGCCATGGGGGGCGTTGACTTAGAAGGCATCGGCTTTGTCGCAAAAGACGTGCTGGTGGGCATCGCGGCCAGCGGGCGCACCCCCTATGTGCTGGGCGCCATGGATCACGCGCGCTCCCTGGGCGCCACGGCCATCGGCCTTACCAACTGCCGGGATTCAGAGCTTGCCCGGCACGCAGACATCTGCATCGCGCCCCATACCGGCCCGGAAGTCATCACCGGCTCCACCCGCATGAAGAGCGGCACCGCGCAAAAGATGGTGCTCAACATGCTGTCCACCGCATCGATGATCAAGCTGGGCAAGGTGTATGGCAATTTGATGGTAGACGTGCAGGCCACCAACGAAAAGCTGGTGGAGCGGGCGGTTTCCATCGTGTGTACCGCCACCGGCGCGGACACAAAAAAAGCTCGGGAAACCCTTGTGTTGTCCGGCTTTTCATGCAAGCACGCCATCGTGATGATTTTGCTGGATGTGGACATGGAAGGTGCAAAAGCGGCGTTAGAAAAAGCCCAGGGGCATATCTCCCGGGCTATCGATCACTCGCTGGCCACCCGGTGAGGTTTGCAGCTGTTATAGCTGTTTTCCAGCCTTATCTTTGCGCGCTCATAGTCCAAATGGGCCACCGCGGTGTACAGCACATCAATCAGCGTCAACTGGGCGATGCGGCTGCTCATGGCCCCGCTGCGCCGATAGACCTCCGGGCAGGACGTATAGAGGGCGTAATCCGCTAGCGCTGTCATGGGAAGGCGTCCAAACTTTGTGATGGTGATCGTCGTAGCGCCGCATTCCTTTGCGATCTTTAAGGTTTCGAGCACCTCTTTGGTTGCACCGGAGTTGGATATAAAGATGGCCACGTCCTGCGAGGTTAGATTAGCGGCATAAGTGAGCTGAATGTGAAAATCCCTGCTGTGGGCCACATTCATGCCGATGCGCAGCAGCTTGTCGCACATGTCTTCGGCCACCAATGCCGACGCGCCCACGCCAAAAAGTTTTACGGAATCCGCGCGGATCATCTTGCCCGCCACTTCCTGGATCGTATCGGGGGACAGCAGGCTCATCGTATCCTCGATTGCCTGGATGCTTCCGCTCTTGATCGTTTTGGCCATCTGCTCCACCGTAGTGCTGCCAGTGATATCGGCGTACAGCGCCTCTTGGGGATTCTGCTTTGAGTCTTGCTGGGCGTTCAACTCGGAAAAGAGCTGCTTCTTTAGGCTTTTGAGCCCGGAAAACCCCAAGCTTTTGCTAAAGCGGACCCAGGCCACTTGGCTGGTATCAGATTCCAACGCCAGCGCCGCGATGGGCATGTGGAATACATTGTCCACCTGGGCCAGGAAGTAGGCGGCCACCTTTTTTTCCGCCGGGGAAAGACCGGCGTACATCCCCCGCGTCCTTACCTCGATATTCGTCATACGATCACCTGCTGCTGTCTTTTCTTTATTGTAGCGTGACGGTTTTTATGTTGTCAAGTCTAGGAATCCCCCGCCACTGCGGTGGCCCTCCCCCCTTTGGCAAAGGGGGTAAGGAGTTTTCGCAAAGTCCTCGTTAAGCCCCTACCTCCCTTGTTAATGAGAGGGGGACCGCCGCAGCGGTGGAGGGATTCTGCAGAGCGGTTTGGGATAGCAAGTGGAGGTGCCAATGCAAAACATTTATGTGGGCTGGGATGGCGGCGGCACGGCAACCGCCGTGGTGTGCTTAGATGCAGCTGGCCACTTGCTGGCGCGGGAGCGCTTTGGGCCGCTGAACCTAAATGGCGCCAGCGAAGCGGCTGTGCAAGCGACCATCGCGGATTGTGTGGACTTCATGAATGGCATCGGGCAATGCGCTGGCCTGTGTGTTGGCGCGGCGGGCGTCAGCAATCCGCAAGTTTCCCAGGTGCTGCTGCGGTTGCTGGCCAAGCAGGGCATCCAAGCTTCAACCCTGTTGGCGGGCGATCACGAGATTGCGCTATCCGGCGCAGTGGGAGCTCACGGGGCCGTACTGATCTCGGGCACCGGCTCCATCTGTTATGGCAGGGATCAAAACCGGACGGTGCGATGCGGAGGGTATGGGCATCTGATTGACGACGGGGGCAGCGGCTACGCCATCGGCCGGGACATGCTATCGGCGGTTCTGCGCGCTGCCGATGGGCGCTCCCCCCAAACCGCGCTCACCCACGCGGTGGCGCAAAAACTCGGTTCGGCCGATCCAACGGTGCTGATGGCCTACGTCCACCACCCGGCACACCAAAAGGCAGACATCGCGGCCTTTGTGCCCCTGCTTGCGCCCGCCGTTGCGTTGGGCGACCCGGCTGCGCTGGCCATCGCGGAGCGTGCCGCCGGTGAGTTATGCCTGCTGGCACAAACTGTGTGCGCGCAGTTGGAGATAGAACCGCCCGGCCTGGAGCTGGCCATGCTGGGGAGCGTACTCATCCATTGCGCACCTGTGGCCGAGTGGACAGCCGAGCTGCTGCGAGCGTCTATCCCCCATCTTTCCATCATAGTCCCCAGGGCTGACGCCGCCTGGGGCGCGGCGCTGCTGGCACTAAATCAAAGGAAGGGCTCGGATGAATAGTTTCGTTTGGATCAAACAAGTACCTGCCACAAACAAGGTGCTGGTGGATGAAAAAACCGGCGTCCTGCTCCGGGACGGCGTGGCAGGCAAAATGAATCCTTATGATCTGTACGCATTAGAGATCGCCCTGCGGCTGCGGGAAGCCCATGGCGGGCGCGTTATTGTAGGAACCATGGGGCCACTCCAGGCCGAGTCTGTCATCCGCGAAGCCTATTGGATGGGCGCGGACGAGGGGTATGTGCTCTCCGACCGCCGTCTTGCCGGTGCGGATGTGCTGGCCACAAGTTATGCCCTAAGCCAGGGCATCCGAAATGTTGGCGACTTTGATTTGGTTCTTTGTGGCAAACAAACCACCGACGGGGACACCGCCCAGGTTGGCCCGGCAATCGCCGAGCATATGGGCATCCCCCATGCGGCGTGGGTATCCAACATCGAACCGTTTCAAGGCGGCGTCCGTGTGGAGCAGCAGTTGCAAGATGTGGTGGAAACCGTGTGGATGCCCTTTCCCTGCCTGGTTACGGTGGAGCAGGATATCTGCATGCCACGCTTGCCTTCGCTGCTGCGGGCACGGCAGGTAAAAGACCGGCCGGTCACAATCCTAGGCCTAGACGCGTTTTGGGATACCGACCCGGCTCATTACGGCTTGGCGGGCAGCCCAACTCAAGTCGAACGCATCTTCCCGCCAGCAGTTGGTGTGGATCGCGAAACTTGGACGGGCGCGGATAGCGCCCAGCGCCTGCTCTCAGCGCTTAGTAAATGGAAGTTTTTATAGAAGGAGTTTCATGATTTATTTTTCAGAGCAAAAATGTGACGGCTGTGGCTTTTGTGCGAAGCGTTGCCCCTTTGGCGCGATAGCATTGCATGATGGCAAACCCCAACTGAACGCGGCATGCAAAGCTTGCGGTATTTGCATCAAACTTTGCCCCAAGCAGGCGATCCTTCAGCTGGCGGAACGGCCATCGACAGTAGACAAGGCGTTGTGGCGCGACATATTGGTGATCGCCGAGGTTTCCGGCGGGCAGCTGCATCCAATTAGCTTTGAGTTGATCGGCAAGGCACTGGAGCTTGCCGGGCCGGCGGGGTATCAAGTGAAGGCCATGCTGGTGGGCCATGGCCTGTCCGCCTGCGCCCAGGAATTGCGGCACTACGGGGTGGACGAGATCGCCGTATATGACGATCCTGCTTTGTCCTTCTTTCGGGCGGACGCCTTTACAGCCTGCGGAGAGGACTATATCCGTTTCACAAAACCGTCAGTGGTGCTGGTGGGCGCAACATCCCTGGGCCGCAGCCTGGCCCCGCGTTTGGCTACGCGCTTGCATACCGGGCTCACGGCAGACTGCACTGCACTGGAGATGCGGGACACTGATTTGGTGCAGATTCGCCCGGCTTTTGGCGGAAACATCATGGCCCAAATCATCACTGCCCACACGCGCCCCCAGTTCGCCAC
Source organism: Clostridia bacterium (assembly GCA_009784985.1). Taxonomy (GTDB): domain Bacteria; phylum Bacillota; class Clostridia; order Christensenellales; family Aristaeellaceae; genus WQXF01. The sequence goes on from WQXF01000028.1 coordinate 6,175, forward strand.
CGTTCGCTACAAAGTGATGAGCGCACCCACTCGCAGCGAAGAAGCAAGAGGCAAGGTGCTGCCCCGCTCCATTCCAAAGGGCGTGGCCGAATCCCAGGTGATCCATGTAAGCACCTTGCCGGTCCCTCCAGCAAAAAGCATCTCGGATGCGGAGGTGCTGGTGGTGGCTGGCCGCGGGCTGCAAAAAGAAAACGATCTTGATCTAATCCGGCAGTTTGCCCGCAAGCTGCATGGCGATTGGGCGGTGACGCGGCCCCTTGCAGAAAAAGGCTGGGCACCTGTAACTCGGCAAATCGGACTGTCGGGGCGCACGGTGCGTCCCCGGCTGCTGATCGCCTGCGGCATCAGCGGGGCCATTCAGTTTACCGCATGCATGAACCAGAGCGAACGCATCGTGGCCATCAATACGGACCCAAACGCGCCCATCTTTGACGTCGCCCACATCGCCATCGTGAGCGACCTGTACCAGATCATCCCTGAACTGCTAAAGGAGGCGCCATGAAACCATTCAAATGCATCGACGGGGCAGATATCGCGTTCTTTGAGGGGCTGATGCCCCACCGCGCGTTCTTTGGCGACAAAATTAGCGACGATTATGCCCACGACGAAATGGGCGAATACGGCCACTTTATGCCCCAGGCCGTGCTGTTGCCCATCTCCACCGAGGAGGTCAGTGCAGTACTCGCCTATTGTAACGGGCAAAACATCGCCGTCACAACCCGGGGCACGGGCACGGGGCTTTGCGGCGGCTGTGTGCCGGTGATGGGCGGCATCGTAATTTCTATGGAAAAAATGAGCCGGATGCTGGAGATTGATCCGCAAAACATGACCGCAACCGTGGAGCCGGGCCTATTGCTTACGGACTTTTCCAAAACTTTGGAAGGCACCGGGTTATTTTATCCGCCTGACCCCGGCGAAAAGACCGCAACCATGGGCGGCAACAGCGCAACCAACGCGGGCGGCATGCGCGCGGTGCGGTATGGTGTTACCCGCGACTATGTGCTGGGTTTGGAAGCCGTACTTGCCAGCGGCCAGGTGCTAAATCTGGGTGGCAAAACCGTAAAAACCAGCAGTGGCTACAGCCTGCTGAACCTGCTGATCGGCAGCGAGGGCACCCTGGCAGTCATCACCAAACTCACCGTAAAGCTGATTCCCGAACCCAAAGCGAATCTAAGCCTGCTCATCCCCTTTGACAACTTGGATCGCTGCATCGAGGCGGTGCCGGCCATCCTCCGTTGTGAATGCGAGCTTACCGCCATCGAGTTTATGGAGCGAGAGGTCATCGCCTGCGCCGAGGCGTATCTGGGCAAGAAATTCCCCGATAACACCGCCGACGCCTATCTGCTGATCAGGCTTGACGGCACAAGCGTCGAGGCACTACAGCCCTCCATCGATGTACTCACCAAGCTTTTGCCAACCCTGGGCGCGGCCGACGTGCTGCTGGCCGATACCGACGAACGAAAAGATAGCATCTGGAACGCCCGGGGCGCCTTTCTTGAGGCCATCAAGAGTAGCACACCTGCCATGGACGAATGCGATGTGGTAGTACCCAGAGACAAAATCGCCGTATTCGTAAAACGCAGCATCCAGATCGGAAAAGAGCTGGATGTGCGCATCTGCTCCTTTGGCCATGCGGGCGACGGCAACCTGCATATCTACATATGCCAAGACGCGCTGCCCGCAGATGAATGGGAGCGCAGGAGAGCGTTGGTGATGGACGCGCTTTATCTCGAGGCACAAAAAGTGAACGGCCAAGTATCCGGGGAACACGGCATCGGCCACGCAAAACGAGACTTTTTATTGCAATCCCTGGGCGAGACGCAAATCGCATTAATGGGCGGCATCAAAAATACTTTTGATCCCATGGGCATACTCAATCCGGGAAAGATTGTGTAGACAAATACCGCTCGCCCGTATCGGGCAAAATCACCACGATCACCTGCCCGGCATGCTCCGGCCTTTGGGCCAGCTTCGTAGCCGCCCATACCGCCGCCCCGGAGGAAACCCCGGCCAGCAAACCTTCGGTTTGTGCGATGAGGCGGGCGGTATCGAAAGCGTTTTGATCGGTTACGGTGATGATCTCATCATAGATTTCTGTGTTTAATGTTTGGGGCACAAAACCGGCGCCGATGCCCTGGATTTCATGGGGCCCGGCCACCCCACCGGTCAGCACGGGGGAAGCGGCAGGCTCCACCGCCACCACCCGGATGTTTGGGTTTTGACCCTTCAGGTACCCGCCCGCGCCGGATATGGTGCCGCCGGTGCCCACCCCCGCCACAAACAGATCGATTTTTCCGGCTGTGTCCGCCCAAATCTCCGGCCCGGTGGTGGCCCGGTGGGCGGCAGGGTTGGCCGGGTTCCGGAATTGGCCGGGCACAAAACTGTTGTTTGTTTGTGCCGCCAACTCTTCAGCCTTTGCAATGGCTCCGGGCATGCCCTGGTTGCCATCGGTAAGCACAAGCTCCGCACCATAGGCACGGAGCAATTTTCTGCGCTCCACACTCATGGTGTCGGGCATGGTCAAAATCACTTTATATCCACGGGAGGCGGCAATGGCTGCCAGCCCGATGCCGGTGTTTCCGCTGGTGGGTTCGATGATCACAGCACCGGGTTTTAAAAGCCCCTTTGCCTCGGCATCCAAAATCATGGCTTGGGCGGCCCGGTCTTTAACGCTGCCGGAGGGGTTCAAAAACTCCAATTTGCCCAGCAGGGTAGCAGGCAGGCCCAGCTTTTTGCTGTAGTTGGCCAATTCCATCAAGGGAGTCGCGCCGATCAGGTCAGTCATTTTTTGTGCTGTCTTCATTCCCAATCCTCAATCGCGAGCCGCTTTTGCAGCTCCTTTAATGCCGCGCGCCGCACTTCGTAATCCGGCAGCACCGAGGCCACAATCGCCCAGAATCTACTTGAATGATTGTGCTCCCGGATGTGGGCCAGCTCGTGCACCACAACATAGTCAATGGTGGGATCATCGGCCATCATCAGCCGCCACGAAAAGTTTATGCTGTTTTTGCTGCTGCAACTACCCCAGCGCCCCTTTGCCCCGTTGATCTTTACGGCAATCGGCGTGGAGCCCACCAATTTGGCGTAGTAGGCCACTTTGGTTGCAAGCACATCTTTGGCGATCAGCCTGTACACCTGGATCAGGTTGCGTTTGATCTCTTCCGGCGGCAAACCGGGCGGCAAAAAGAAGCGTTCACCATCAAACCCGGCGCGATTTCCACGCCGGGCCTCGATGGAGTAGTTTTTGCCCCGCAGAGATACCGTATCGCCATAATATAGTACAAAGGCTGCCTTTTGTTTTATTTGCTGCTGGCGGGCGGCCAACTGCTTATGTATCCAATCCTGCTTGGCCAGCACAAAACCGTCGATGCTGGCCTTGGTCGCCCGTTGGGGGGCGCGCACCTCCACAGTGCCGCCCTTGGCGATATAGATCGCGATGGTTTTGCGATTGGAACGAATCAAAGCGTAGTTCATTTTTATTTAGTTGAGCAACATGCGGTCGTTTGCCATCACGTCGCCGCTGGCACGCTCAAACATCAACAAAAGGTCTTCTACCTTCAGGCGCTTTTTGGCCTTGCTGTCGATATCGATGAGTATCTTGCCCTCGTGCAACATGATGGTGCGGTTGCCGTATTGCAGCGCATCCTTCATGTTGTGGGTCACCATTAAAACGGTAAGGCCGTAGTTGCGGATGATCCGGTCGGTGATCTTCAGCACGTTGCGTGCGGTCCTGGGGTCAAGGGCAGCGGTATGTTCGTCCAACAGCAGCAGATTGGGGCGGGTGATGGTGGCCATCAGCAGCGTTAAAGCCTGGCGCTGGCCGCCGGAGAGCAGCCCCGCCCGGGTGCGCAGCCGGTCCTCCAGCCCCAGATCCAAGGTTTTGAGCATTTCTTTAAATAGCGCGCGCTCTTCCTTGCGGATGGCCGGGCCCAGGCCCCTGCGCTGGCCGCGGCGCATCGCGATCGAAAGATTCTCCTCAATGGTCATAGCGGCAGCGGTACCCATCATGGGATCCTGGAATACCCGGCCGATCAGCCGGGCACGCCGATGCTCCGGTTCGCCGGTCACCTGGCTGCTGCCAATGGCGATGCCGCCGCCATCCACCGGATACACACCGGCAACAAGATTAAGCAGCGTGGATTTCCCCGCGCCGTTGCCGCCGATCACGGTCACAAAGTCGCCGGGCTCCAGGGTGAGCTCCACGTCCACCAGGGCATCCTTTTGGTTTACGGTTCCGGCATTAAATGTTTTAGAGATATTGGCCACCATCAGGGAAGTGTCTAGCCCGGTTTGGGTTTGGGTTGCCGCGGGTTCGGCAGGAAGGGCGGCTTCCTCTTGCTTTAGCCCTTCTTCCGGGCCTGGCTGGGCGGGCACACGAACCCGTTTGGTAACGCCTTGCATCTCCAGCCACTTGCGTACCTGGGGCAAACCTGCGGGCATCGCCAACGCCGCAATAATAATCACCGCAGAGATCAGCTTGAAATCCTGGGCTCCAACAAAGGGAATCTGCAGCACGATGCTCCGTATGATCTGATACATGATCGAACCCAACAACACCGCCATAAGCCTGCCAAATATCGAGTGAAAACGAAATATCCCCTCGCCTATGATTACCGCTGCTAAGCCAAACACGATACCGCCCGCACCCAAGTCCACGGAAGTAAATTTGAGGTTTTGCGCAACCAGCGCACCGGAAAACCCCACCAGTCCGTTGGCCAGCATCAGGCAAAGCATCTTCATATTGTCTGTACTCACGCCCAGCGCCCGGGACATTTGTGGGTTATCGCCGGTGGAGCGGATGGTAATGCCCTTTTCTGTATTAAGGAACCACCACAGCAGACCAACAATCAGCGATGCGATGATCCCGCCGTATAACAGGATAACGTACTTTTCTTCCATGCCGAAGGCGGGCAAATAACGAAAGATAATCTCATGTTGCCTTCTGCCGTCGGCGATCACATTGGGGAAGGATAGATTCGCCGCGCCCATGACACGTAAGTTGATGGAATACAACGATATTTGCGTCAGGATGCTAGCCAGCAGCCCCGGAATCTTCAGTTTGGTATGTAACAAGCCGGTGCAGGCGCCGGCCACGGCGCCTGCAAAAAAAGCAACCAACGTCGCCAAAAAAGGGTTCCACCCGCCAACGATCAGGGCCGCCGCCGTGGCGGCTCCAAACGTAAAGCTGCCGTCCACCGTAAGATCTGGAAATTCCAGGAGCCGGAAGGTCATATACACGCCCAGGGTCATAATCCCCCATTGGAATCCCAGGGATACAGGAGTGGACAGCCATTGCAACAGCTCAACGATCATCATAGCCGAATCTCCCCCATTCTAGCAGGAAAAGGAAGGGGGATTCCCCCTTCCCAATCCATTACACAAAGCAATGTAACTTATTCTTCAAACAGAACCGCAACATCCAGCATTTCCTGGGGAATGTCGATGCCCAACAGACTGGCCGTTACCGTGTTGATGTATAGGTCAACCTCGGCGCTGGCTTCAATGGGCATCTCCGCTGGGTTTGCGCCCTCCAGCAGAATGCGCAGCGCCATCAGGCCGGTTTGATACCCCATCTTTTCGTAGTTCAGGCCCACGGTGGCAAGCCCACCGCCCTGTACCTGGTTCCCTTCGCCCACAATCACCGGCACTTGGTTGGCCACAGTGACGTCGGTCACCACCGCGGCTGCCGAAGCCATCAGATTGTCGGTGGGAATATAAATCGCATCCACAATGCCCATCAGGGACTCAACGGTTTGCTGCACGTCGCCAATGGCGCTGGCCATCCTGATCTCTACAGCTATGCCTTGCTTCTCCAACTCGGCCTGAGCGATGTCGGCCTGAATCTGCGAGTTCACCTCGTTGGACGCAAAGCAGATGCCCACGGTCTTGGCATCGGGCACCAACTGCAACAGCAGTTCGACTTGCCTGTCGATGGGGTTCATATCGGTGGTGCCGGAGATGTTGATGCCCGGCGCCTCGTTGGAGACGATGAGCCCGGCGCCCACATAGTCGGTCACCGCCACGCCCAGGATCGGGATTTGGTCGGTTTGGGCAGACAGCGCTTGCACGGCGGGAGTTGCCACACCCAAGAGCAGCATATTGTCCCCGCTGGCAAGCTGATCACTCATCAGCTGCATGGTGCCGGAATCCGCCGAGGGGTTCAGCACCGTAACCCGCAAGTTCTCGCCCTCCACCAGCCCATTGTCGGCCAGGGCCTTGAGGAAAAACTCGGTGGCTGCATCCAGGGCCGGATGCTCAACAAACTGCAAAATACCTACGGAATACACCGTGTCCGTGGCAAGCGCGCCGCCCGCCGAGAACAAAAGAAGCATGGAAACCAACAGAGACAGCCAAATCCTACCGTTCTTCATGAAAAATACCCCTCTCCATTCTACTATGGATCGCGGAAAACCGCGTCCACGCTACGTTTGCAATAGTGTACCAAGGGTTGGGCGCGCTGTCAATCCTAAATTGTTACCCATATATGTAGAATCTTTCTTGGTTTTTTACTTCGATTCTCATAAATACGAAATTACTCCTCTGCCCGATAAAGATGCGCCGTCATCACCCCGCCACCGTAGGTAAACCCAATGCGCACCGCGTAGGGCAGCACGTTTTGAAAACGCATGTCCGACCGACTGCCCACCGTGGCGTCAAAACCGGCAGGCAGGTACTTAACGCCAGCCTGGGAATGCCAGTTCATCTGCACGATCACCGCCGGTACCCGCAGCACAATATTATACAGCGTGCTGTTCACCTGGCAGGTGCCCCCGCCGTAGCCGGAATTCCCGGTGCCAGAAAGAATGGGCGCCAGAAAATAACCGTTCTCCTTGGTATACGGGGCGCAGATTTCGTTAAAAGAAAATATCTGGCCAGCGCCCACCACCACACCGTTGAGCCGATCCCCAGCGATGGCAATATTGGCCATCCTGCCCTCGTTGAGGCGCTCGGTGCGGCTAGTGCTGTAAAAGGTGGTAAAGGCGTAAAGCAGATCACCGGGCTGGGCCGAATCCCAGGGCACAAAATAGTCTAGCTCCAGCTTGCTTATGGGCACGGAGGCGGCCCTGTCCAGCCGCATATAGGGAAAAAACGCCCTCATTTCCTTTTTTTCTTCTCTTAGCTGGGCAATCGACATATACGTGCCTGCGGCGAGCTTTACCGGGGTTTTGCGGCCGGGGGGCACAAAGCTGGTATCCTCCAGCACCCTGGCCCGGGCGATGTGTACGGATACGCCGGGCATGTTGCCGCCAAAGGGATCCCGCCGCTGCACCCGCTCGGTGAACTTGGTGTCGGTAAAACCCTCCGTCCCGTCGTAAAGCACCTTGGTCCACCTGCGGCCCTTTTCGATCACGTCCAGCTCCGTGCCAGAGGGGATGGTGCGCAGCACGGCGGATTTTGCGTCGCGGCTCCTATGGAGCTTTAGGTTCTTGCCTGCCACGCCGATAAACTCGGTGGGTTCGGCAGAAGCAATCGTTTCCACCATAAACAAGCACATCAGCAGCAGGGCCAGGAAAGCGGCGGGCCATCGAGGGGCGTGTCTGCGCATCGTGTGGATCAGCCTCCTATACATCATCATCTGCAGCGCAATACAGGCGCACGGTCACCACGCCATCCCATACATTCAGGGCCATGCGCACGGGATAAGGCAAATCGTTTTCGAATATAAAATCCAAGTTCCCAGTACCCACCGCCGCGTCAAAACCTACCGGCGCGTATTCAATGCCACGGGAACTGTGGGGCGCCCAGCGCACAATGTGTACGTTTAGTTGCAGCAGCGCGTTGTACAGCGTGGTGGTGACCTGGCAGATGCCGCCGCCAAAACCGCTCTTTTTATCGCTGGTGTAATTGATGATGGGCCCCCGCTCGTAACCGTTGGCCTTGGTGTAGGGCGCGGCGATGGCATTAAAGGAGAACTGCTCCCCCGCCAGAACCACCACGCCGTCAAACAGCTCCACGCCTTTTTGAATGTTGTGCAGGCGGCCCGCCATCAGCGAGCGCTCGATATCAGCGGCAAAAAATGTGGCATACACGGCAATCAAGTCGCCGGGCAGCGCATCATCGATATGCACCACCGGCTCCAGCCGGAATTGTTTGCTATCTGCCCGGCCCACGGTGCGCATGTAGGGCAGCAGCAGGCCACCGTCTTCATCGGGCATACCTACGGCAATCACCGCGTCTTTGGGTATGGTTTGCAGTTCTTCACCCAAACTGCCGTGTATGGCGCCGGTGATTTTTGCGGGGGCCAGGGCCGTGGCAGCGTAAGGGAAAAACTCCTCACCCTCGGGGAGCCCGTGATAAGGGCTTAGCACTTCCACGTTCCTTAGGCTGGCCGTAAGGACATACCCCACATTGCCAGCCCTTTGCGCCAGTGTCCATACCTCGCCAATCTCGTCCAGCTCTACGGCGTCGCCTTTGTACAGGGTGGCCACGCGCCTGCTGTTTTCATCAGGTTCAGTGCGCAAGGATGAACGAACGGTGATCCGCGCGGTATACACCGGCTCAAAGGGTTCGTTGCTGGCATGGGCGGAAGGCAGCATGCCAAGCAGCAAACAAAACAGCAGGAGAAATGATAACAGCCGTACTTTTCTCACGCTCATCCCTCTCCCTTCCATCGGTAGGATATATACAATTCAGTGATATGCAAATCTTCCACGGTAATTTGCAGCATCACGGCCTCATCCTCGTCGCCGGGCACGGGGGTGGCGTAAGTTATGGTGGCCCCCCCATCTGCGTGCATCTCCAGCAGGCCAAAAGGCGGCTGTTTCATGGTTTCCCCCGGCGCATACAGGATGGTGAGGGGCCCTTGGTATGCCGGATCCTCCGAACGGAAGCGGGTAAGGGCCTCCAACAGCGGATCCCCCACCCGCAGCCCGCGAGGCCCTTCGAACTTGGGATCGGTGATACGAAGCGATTCAAGCCGCATGTCTTCCCCCTCGAACCTCCTCGCCATAAAGCCGATCTCAAGGCCGGGATCGCCATCAAACCGGGACATATACAGGCTCTGCTCAACCTCTTTCAAATACATACTCTGCTCGGTCTCATTCAAAAAATCCAGGCCCGAGAAAACCAGGTCTCCCGGATGGAACATCTCGGCATGAAGGGGCGGCAACATGGCCGTCTCGGGATCAAAGGAATTGTCGGCAGCAACGCCTCGCACCATGGCGATACGCTCGCTTAATTCCTCGGGCGATATGGTTTCACTAAAGCCTGACACCCGCATATCGCTTACCTGCCCATCGGCGATCACATAAGATAGGATAATGCAATCAAAGCCGTCCGCTAGCCCATACTCAATGTTTAACAGCCCGCGATGATCGCGCATCACCAAGCCCCAAGCGGCATCGGATACATACAGCGCGGCAAATTCCTGGTTTCCGATCAGCGCCGGGTTATCGTTTGGATATGCAGCCAGTATCTCCTCCGCCCACATGCCCAAGCCGGTGCCTCGCGGACCCTGGGCGTGTGTATCGTTGAAGGTTACACTCAAAATCGGATTTTCCTCCACATCCAGGGTGGGCGAAATACTCTCGACAGTATAGCTCTCCAACTGAATCAAGTAGGTGGCGCTTCCGGTGGGGTCGTAGGTATTTAACGGATCATTGTACACAGGCAAATGGCGGGTTTGGGCCCAAATCTCGTCGCGCCATTGTAAAAGCTCGGCATGGGTGGCAGGCAAAACCTCCCCGGCCGCAAAAGCCGCCAAGCAGATCAGATAAATCACCAGCGCCATCGCACATATCTTTTTTATGATTTTTTTTGTCACTGTTGATTCCCCCATGGCCCGTCGCCTACCACCTGGGCCTTAATTAGGTTGGTGCCGCCGGACACACCCACAGGCACACCGGCGGAAAGGATCACCAAATCACCTTCACTGGCAAATCCGGCGGCGACTACGGCGTCCACGGCGTCCCGCATCAGCCCGTCAGTGCTGTCCGACGGTTGCACATATAGCGAATGCACGCCCCACACCACAGCCATCTGATGATAGACCAACAAAACGTCGGTGGTGGCGAACTGGGCGCACTTGGGCCGGAATTTAGCCACGCTGCGGGCGGTTTCACCGCTGCGGGTGGGGGTGATGATGGCGGCGGCGTTTAGGTCGTCGGCCATGCTGCTGCAAGCGTAACTCAGGGCGTTGGTAATGGTGTCGCCCTCTGGGCCCGGCTTTATGTGATTGAGCCTATGACCGGCCCGCTGCTCCACATACTCGGCGATGCGGGCCATGGAACGGAGGGCCTCCAGCGGATGTTTTCCCGACGCGGTTTCGCCGGAGAGCATTACGGCATCGGTGCCGTCCAGCACCGAATTGGCCACATCGTTTACCTCAGCCCGGGTGGGGCGGGTGTTACGAATCATGGAATCCAGCATCTGGGTGGCGGTGATCACTGGCTTGGCCACGGCATTGCACTTGCGGATAAACTCCTTTTGCAGCACGGGCACTTCCTCCATGGGCAACTCCACACCCAGGTCACCACGGGCCACCATGATGCCGTCGGCCTCCTGCAGAATCTCGTCAAAGTTGTCCACGCCGGTGCGGCTTTCGATCTTGGCCAGTATGCCGATGCCATCTCCGCCGTTGTCCGCCAGCAACTTGCGCAGCTCACGCACATCGCTGCCCCTGCACACAAAGGAAGCGGCGATCAGCTCGGCCCCCTCTTTGATGCCCCGCACGATGTCCCGCCGGTCCGCCTCGTTCAGGAAGGGAAGATGCAGGTCCACGCCCCGCACGGTGATGCCCTTGCGCTCGCCCAGCTCTCCCCCCTCGATCACTTCGCATACCACATTGGGGCCATCTACCTGGGTTACGGTCATGTCCAGCAGGCCGTCGTCGATCAGGATATGATCCCCGCTGGACACGTACTGGCTCAAAGCCGGGTAACTTACCGATACCCGCTCCGCCGTGCCGGTAACCTGCTCGGTGGTGAGGGTAAACTGCTGGCCCGCTTTGAGCATTACCGGCATTTTGTTTTCTAGGGTGCCGGTGCGCACCTCAGGCCCACGGGTATCGAGCATGATGGCCAGGGGCATCTTTTTTTCGTCACGGAGGCAGCGCAGGTGGGCGATGCGCACGCGATGCTCCTCAAAATTGCCGTGGGATAGGTTAAGCCGCGCTACGTTCATGCCGGCGTCCATCATGTTGGAGAGCATGTTCTCCGATTCGGAAGCTGGCCCTATGGTGCATACGATTTTTGTTTTGCGCAAGTAAAATCCCCCTTTGAATCCGATGTAACTAGTGATAGTATATCACATTTTTAGCGGCAACGCCACCTGTAACATGCGGCGTAGCCGTGCATACAATGAGGAGCAGGGCTACCACTACGCAAGTTCAATCCCAAGGAGTAGAGCTATTCATGAACATAAATGTTAGAAAAGGATATGTCCACCATTCCAAGTGCAACGGCATCTGTAGATTTGGCACAAGCAATTGCTGCCACAGGTGCCATCCCTGTTTGAGCCATTGCAGCTGGGCTGGACCGCCTGGCCCTCCCGGCCCAGCAGGCCCAGCAGGTGCAAACGGGCCTCCGGGGCCGCAAGGGTTGCAAGGCTTACAAGGGTTACAGGGCCCTCCCGGCCCCCAAGGCCCCATAGGGCCACAGGGCTGGCCAGGTGAACCGGGCGCTCAAGGCCCAGCAGGGCCACAAGGCGTGCAAGGTTTGCAAGGCGACCCCGGCGCTCAAGGCCCAGCAGGCCCACAGGGCGTGCAAGGCTTGCAAGGCGATCCTGGCCCCGCAGGCCCCACAGGGCCACAGGGTATACAAGGTTTGCAAGGCGACCCCGGCGCTCAAGGCCCAGCAGGGCCACAGGGTTTGCAAGGTTTGCAAGGCGACCCCGGCTCCCAAGGCCCCGCGGGGCCACAGGGCTTGCAAGGTGACCCCGGCCCCCGAGGCATAGACGGTATACAAGGGCCTGCCGGGGCTCAAGGCGACATTGGCCCCGAAGGGCCCCACGGCCCCCCGGGGCCCGCCGGAACCGTTGGGCAGATTCTGGGTTCATACGATACCGAAGAGGAACTAAACAATGCCCATCCTGTAGGCAGTCCAGGGGACGCATATTATATCTATCCCGATTTGTATGTATGGGACGCCGTAAATAATATTTGGCTAAACATTGGGCCTATTGTGGGGCCCCAGGGTATACCCGGTGCGCAAGGACCGGCAGGCCTTCAAGGCGAACCGGGAACAGAAGGGCCACAAGGGCCTGTTGGGCCGGAAGGGCCCATGCCGGATTTGTCTGAAATATATAATAAATTAGATGAGTTGGAAAACGAGATCATTACCATCACCACAGAAATACATGACTTGCAGCATTTTGTATATGAATCTGAGTACACGGAGATATGGAGTACGGTACCCAGTTTGTCCGGCATTGGCGTTGGCGTCGTAAGAACGGGAATTACCCACTCCTTCTTTGGAATCGGCGCGTTTGACCACGTACAAACGCTCAGTGGCTCAACGTACACGCTGATTACGGCAGCCCAGTACCCGCCTCTACAATTGTATGTGGGTGACGCCACGTATGCCCAGATGTGGATAGACGCGCCTGACAGAGCGATTATTTCTATGCCCATAAAGATTGATGCAACAGGCATCCGTTTTACGAATCCATCAACCCAAACCAACCTGCCCATAGGCACATTGGTGCGATTCACCGTTGCCCTTGTGCTTTTGCCCAGTGAAAGCCCGGCTCCATAACCCTAACAGAATAGCAATGAAGCGTTGACACCCAAAGATTTTTCCGCTACACTCCATTTATTATCCAGATGAGGTGTACTGAAAATGGAGATACCCAACAACGTCTTAAAACATTACCTGCAAAACGCATTCCTGATTTGCGGTACGCCATGTGGCGGAAAAACAACCATCGCACAGGCATTAGCCGAAAAACATAGGCTTCTGTTCCTTGATGAAGATACGCTGAATGAAAGTATGTCATCCATAGCTGACCCAAAATATCAGCCTGCGTGGTGCAGCCGGCCTACCGATTGGGATGTTTACTTTAATCGCCCTTACAAGGAGTATCACGAATGGCTACGGAAATGTCTAATGGAGCAGTTCCCGTTGTCGTTGCTGGAAATAACACGCGCTTCCTCAAATCAAGCAGTTGTGGCGGATTTAATCAATATGCCCGTATCCATGGCGCTGGAGTTGACAGAGCGTAATCGGATTGTGTTTTTGGTAACAACGCCGGAAATCGTCGTCCGTGATTATCTCAATCGCCCAAGCCACGAGCCAATCCGTACATGTGTGATGGGAACAAGCAACCCCGAAGCCTCCCTCGCAAATTTAAACAAAATGCTGGCATACAGTACAGAGCTATACTTGAACGAATTGAAGAAGACGGACTTGTTTTATGTAATGCGTGATGAGAATAGCACAATAGAAAGCACGCTCACACTGGTAGAAAAACATTTCGGATTAAAGTAACCCCCTCGAATTCGAAGGGGTTAAAACATGGATTGTTTATATTATGCCTTTGGCCCCTTTCCATCACCAACCCAAGGAAAGGGCGGAAACCAGCCAGCCTTCGTTCATCAGGGCGTCGGTATCCAGGGTTACCATGCCATCTTCTTGCAGCGTCATCACCAGTTCCGCGCTTTCCAGCCACATCATGCTACCCTGGAGATCCATCACCTCAACGATCACGCGCCACTGCCTGCCGGGCTCCGCATCCATCAAGGGCCTATCCAGCCAATAAATCATGTCACGGCCAATGGCTGGTTCCGGCGCGTCGCCGCCGCGCTCCATGGCCTGGAAATAGGGCGTAAGCGACCAGTATGCCTCTCCGTTATCGGCGATGTACGGGCTGCTGTACAGGGCGATCGTGGAACGCTGATCGTCCCGGGCGATAAAATTGCCAACAGTGGCGGTGAATTGAATGCGGCTAGGGATCACATTGCCGCCCATATCCACATAGCTGGCGCGCAGCAGCATGCCCGGCGTCCCCATATCCAGCAGGCGATACGCGGCTTCGGCTTCAACGCGCAACATGCCCTGGCGCAGCGTTCCTTGGCCCAGGATCTTTTGTGCCACGGTGTCCGGCATGCCAAAGCGCATGGCGGCGGAAACGGGCATCTCGTTGATGGCCTCTTGAACGACCTCTTGCGGTTCGGGATCAGGCTCGGGAGGGGTAGGCGTCACAACAGGGGCATCCCAGCCAGCGGGGGTTGAGGTTGGCCGGGGGGTAGCCCTAGACCCGGAGCCTGAAGACGAACTGCTCCCGGCCCTTAAGGCCGCGCCGCTGTAGAGCCATGCCTGCATCACCAAATCGGCGATGCCATCCACGGGCAGGCCGTTGCGCCGCTCAAATGCACGTACCGCCGAGCGGGTTCCGTTTCCAAAGATTCCGTTCAGGCTGCCGGTGTAATACCCAAGGGTGCGAAGGGCCACTTGCAGCGCCCTAACCTCCTGGCCTTGGTCGCCATACTTCAGCACACCGGCGCTTCCCACAGCGGCCGTGGTATACTCGCGGGCGGTAACACTAAACAGCAACGATCTGGTCACCGGCCCGGCGATGCCGTCTTGCACAATAAAGTTGATCCGCTGAAAATCCAGCACGGCTTTGAGCGTTTTTGCGTCAAACCGGGAGTTCACATCCACATCGTACCCCAGGTCCTTCAATCGCTGCTGCATCGCAAGCACGCCGGGGCCTTGTTGGCCAAGGGAAAGATTGTTGGGATAGGTAGCCAAATCCCGGGCGCGCTGCACGGACACACGCTCGGTTACCGTGCCGCCGGGATACAGCACAGATATCCAAACATCCATGCCCGCCTTTTGGAGCCTTGGCAGCGCGGCATAAAAAGCGCCGCGGAAATTGGCCTGGGTTTTTACGGTGGTGGATACGTTTCCGAACACGGTTGTCACTTCAACTTGCAAGCCGGGGGCCGTAAGCCCCGCCACCACGGGCGACGCGTCGCTAATTGGATCAACGGCCAGGGGCGGCGCCACCGCAGCCACGACCGACGCGGTGTCGGAATCGTCGTCGTACTTTGCGGTGATTGTGTATACGCCAAATGCGGGCACATCCAGGACGCGGGGGCCGGAAGTTGTAACCCCCGCCGGCAATGTGATCGTAGCGTCGGGGGGAGGCACGGCGCCGCCCGGCGTGAGGGTCACATGTACTGTAGTATTTTCTACTCCGGTTACGGTATACTCAATCTTACGCAATTCCCCCTGCTGTTTGGCCGTAAGCGCAAGGGTGCCCAGGGAAAATGGTTCAAACGCCAGGCTGGCGTCTACGAATCCCAGGGGTTCCTCCCCCAAGCTGTCGCCGGTGAGACCAAATACCGTGGGCATCGTTGGCATGCCCTCGGCCTCTTTGTCTTCGGATTCGGACTCAGTCTCAGGCTCAACTTCGGTAGAGCCGCCGCCTTCGCTCTTGGGCTCGCCATTGCCGGAACCCTCATCGCCGGTGCTTTCCGGCTCTGGCGTTTGCTCGGGCAACGACTCAGCCGCGGGTTCAACTACAGGCGCAGGTGCGGGCATGATGACGGGCTGGGGTGTTGGCCTGGCTGTGGGCCTCTGGGTTGGTTCGGAAACCTGCTCGGGCGCAACGCCTATATGGATCCTGCGGATTCTGCCAATGGAGCGTTCCCCGCTAAACACCCGCGCCGAATACGTCCCATCCTGCAGCCCCGCAAAGCGGGCGGAAAACCTGCCTTCGTTTACGGTTACGGTTTCGCTGCGGACTTGTACGGCCGCAGCGTTGAACACCACCACGGTGAGCTCCAGGCGATCATAGGTATTCACCGGCTCACTGGATGTGTTCAGATAAAAGGTGCCGCGCACGGTCAGTTGCTTTTCTTCGTTGACCGAACTACGCAAGCGAAGCCTTGGTTGGGCGGAATCCTGCACAGATTCGGATACAGGCTCCAGCTCCAGCAGGGCTTCATCGGCAAGGATGCCGACAAAGGTGGGCGCCAGCAAAACGCAACATACCAACAGGGCCACGAGCTTTTTGACCGATCCCGTTTCTTTCATGAAAACAACCTCCAAATCGTATGCCATCACGTGCCATTCGTTGAGAAACGAAGCCCGCCCCACGAAACCATGGACACTTCCAATGGAAGGCCAATGCGGGCGAGGCGGCTCAGGGTGTCGGGCATCAGGCGATAGAATATCTGCGCATAGTCGGACTGGACGTATAGGCAAAGAGCCACCTCATGTCGGGCACGCAAGGCGGCCAGCGTCTGATCGGCGGCCTCCAGCGCCAATAGCAACGCATGCATGCGGGGATCGGTACCTTCGTTGTCCGAAAGTTCGATCTCGTACAGCCAGCAGTCTTCTTCGCTCACGATGGGCGGCAACTTGTTAAGCAGCTCTCCCTTGGTGCGGGTATCGGTGGCACGCAAGGCCAGGCCCTGCTCGATGGCTGCAAAATCCAGCCCTTCGCCGCTAACCTTTAACGAAAGCATCCAAGGAACCGTATTGGAATGATTCTGTTGATCCACAAGCGCCACTCCTTTGTCTCGCTGATATGGGAGTCTGTAACAATTAGTATATCATGCTTGGCCTCTGGCGGCAAGCACGCGGGAAACCCAATCCAACAAATCCGCGTACACCTCATCCCGATTGGTCTCGTTAAGCAATTCATGCCGGGCCTCGGGATAGAGCGTACATGTCACGTCGCCCACTCCAGCGTCTCGCAGCGCCTTTTCCACCCAGCGCACACCCTTGCCCATTCCCCCCACCGGGTCTCGCTCCCCAGAGATGATCAGCACCGGCAAATCCGCGGGTACCCTTGCCGCCCAACCCTTGGCCTGTATTTCACTCAAGCCTGCAAACACGTCCTGATACCCGGTAGCGGTAAAAGCAAATCCGCAAGCCGGATCGGCCATGTAGGCGTCTACTTGAGCTGCATCCCGGCTCAGCCAGTCGAAGGGAGTACGCGTGGGCGCAAAAGGTTTGCTGTACGCGCCAAACACCAGCTTGTTGATCAGTTGGCTTGGTTGATAGGCGGGCAACCGGCGTTTCTCCACGGCAGCCAGCAGCTTACCCACCGGCAACAGCGGATTGGGCCCGCCGGTGCCCGAAAGGATCACGCCGCTTAATCCCTCACCATAGCGGGTGATGTAACTGCGCGCCATCAGGGAGCCCATGCTGTGGCCCAGCAGCACCAAAGGCACACCGGGGTGGCGCTCTGTTACCGATGCGCGCACCGCATGCATATCGTCAACGGCTTGCCGCCACCCGTTTTGGGCATAAAAGAAGCCATACTTATCCGATGCCACGGTTTTTCCGTGCCCCGCGTGATCGGCAACGTATACGGCAATCCCCTCCCGGGCCATGGCCCCAGCGAAGTCCGCGTAACGCCGCCCGTGCTCGGCCATGCCGTGGGCGATTTGAATGGCGGCCCGGGGCGCTTCCGGCACCCAAGCGCTCACATGCAGCGCCGTTCCCTCCCCTGCTGACACCTGGTATTCTATACAATGTATGCGTGTTTCTTCGGTTTTTATGATAACTCCCCCTATCAAGTGAAAAATCGCCCGAGGCTTGCGCAAACCGGGCGTTTGAGGTATACTATGGGCAGAGAGGGTGTACTGCACTAGGCGGATAGCCAACACCCCGTGCGGGATATGCATACGCAAGCGCACACACCAAGCCGCTTGTAGGAGCTAACTACAGGCGGCTGACTATTTTCTCTTGTTCAGCTTAAAAGCTTCTATCAAGAGGCTGATTCCAGTTAAAACAACTATGATGATCTCAAAAGTCGTCATCCTGTCATCACCCCCGTTCCTCTGAAGTCACGGGGGAAGCTACCCGCCCTACACCCTTCTGCTTGTTGCCAGTATACCATATGGCGCCAGTACAAGCAATAACTCAATCAAACCACAAAGCAGGGTTCGGATCGCTCCAAACCCTGCTTGTTACATAATCAATTACTCGGCATCCTTTGCGGGCTCCGTTGCTTCAACGGCCTCGGCTTCCTCGGCAGGCGCGGCCTTTTTGCGCGTCCTGGGCTTTTTTGGCTCTGCAGGCTCGGCGGCTTCGCCTTCGGCGGGAACCTCTTCCTTCTTCTTTCTGGGAGCGCGCTTGGGTTTGGCGGGCGCGTCTACCGGCTCGGCTTCGATTGCAGCTTCGGCCACAGGCTTCAGTTCGGGCTGTATCTCTTCTGCAACTTCAACGGATACATCGGCAGCCGACTCCTCGACTACAGGCGCTTCTGCCGCTGGTTCCTCAGCTACAGGCTCCTCGGCAACCGGCTCAGGCGTAATCTCGTCGGCAAACTCGGGAATCTCGTCGGGATACAAGAAGGCCTCTTCTTCTAATGCTTCGCGGATCGACAGGCTGATGCGCTTGGCCGCCATGTCTACCCCCAGCACCTTCACGCGTACGATGGCCCCCACCTGCACCGCGTCTTCCACCTTGGGCACACGCTTGAGCGCACATTGGGAGATATGCACTAGGCCGTCGAGCCCTGGCTCCAGCTCCACAAACGCACCGAATGTGGTGATGCGCACCACCTTACCCTCCACGATGGAGCCCACGGGGTAGTTCTCTTCGGCGGCTTCCCAGGGGCGCTTTTGCAGTTGCTTGTAACCCAGCTGGATGCGCTCACGCTCGGGATCCAGCGACAGCAGCACCACATCGATCTCTTGATTGGGCGACACCACGTCGGAAGGATGCCGCACCCGCCCCCAGCTTAGGTCCGTGACATGGACCAGGCCGTCCACCCCGCCGATGTCCACAAAGGCGCCAAAGTCGGTGAGCCGACGCACAACGCCACGCACCACTTCTCCCTCCACCAGGGTGCCCCAGATTTCTTTTTTGCGCAGGGCGCTTTCCGCCGCCAGGTAGGCCTTGTGGGAGGCGACGATGCGCTTTTTGACTTTATCTACCTCAATAATCTTGAGCTTAAGCTCCTGGCCCACAAAGTCCTCAATGCGCTCCACATAACGCTGGGAGAGCTGCGAAGCCGGGATAAACGCACGAACGCCCATTACGTCGGCAATCAATCCGCCCTTCACAGCGTCCTTGCCGATGCCGTCCACAAAATCGCCGCTCTCGAACATGTCCAACAACGCATCCCAAATCTTGCGGTTGACGATGTTGCGCTGGGAGAGCACGACGTTGCCTTCGCCATCGTTGACCTTGACCACCTCGACCTCGATCTCGTCGCCGATTTGGCAATCGGTGGAGGTTAGATCGGCGCGCGTGATCAATCCATCGGACTTATAGCCGATGTTTACGCACACCTCATCCTCAGTGATCTGCACCACGGTGCCTGTGATGGTTTGCCCCGGACGGATCCGGACCA
This sequence comes from Clostridia bacterium, assembly GCA_009784985.1. Lineage (GTDB taxonomy): Bacteria > Bacillota > Clostridia > Christensenellales > Aristaeellaceae > WQXF01. The sequence continues at coordinate 25,429 of WQXF01000028.1, forward strand.
GGGTGGCCTCGACATCGGCCATAAAGTCTTGCTGCGCCTGATCGAGTCCCTGCTCTTGCTTTTCCATGTCGTTCATGCGGGTTACAACCTCCTTAAGTGACCAATCCGGTGTGGACGCACCGGCGGTTATACCAACTGTATCTTTGGGGCGAAGGAATCCTTCGGGGATATCCTGGCCCCCCTCGATCAGAAGTGTTCGTGGGCATCGCTCCACGCAGATGGCTAGCAGCTTTTGGGTGTTGGCGCTGCGCCTGTCGCCCACCACCAACACGGCGTCGGCCCGCCCGGCAAGTTCCCTGGCCGCGTCCTGGCGTTTGGTGGTGGCCTCGCAAATGGTTTTGACCGCCGACAGGCCGGGGATTCGTGGGATTAGCGCCTTTTGCAACGCCTCCCAGGCCGGTTGCGTTGCGGTCGTCTGAGATACCAGCAACGCTTGATCCATGTAGGGCAGCCCCTCGGCCTCGGCCGCTTCGCGCAGGATATG
>WQXF01000029.1 GCA_009784985.1 Clostridia bacterium
CCAATTGGCTCATCGGATTGCCCTCCTGTGTTTGTTAGTAGTTGTGTACCAACAGTTTACAGGATCGCGCTCCGATGAGCTATCCTTTTCCCCGTATGGGGGCAGTTGGGATTTCAATCAGGGGCCTAGAAAATTCCGAAAATCCACACCTGCATATATTGACAAAACTTGTCTTATGGTGCAGAATAAGGATGACATCCACTCTTCATAAGAGCTTTTCATTTTAGAAATATGGAGGCGCAGCAGCATGATCATAAGCCCACACAGCCCTAGAACACTCACCCACTTGCTCCTATGGACGCCATGGGACAAAAAAATCAATGCCGATATCCCAAAAGAAATCCGAGAAGCTCTGAATATGAATAAAAAATTGTTTTACAGGGATTGTTTTGTGCCGCTTGAAACCGCCCACAAAGGACCGAATGAATGGGGCCGGCTAGGCAGTCTTTTCGACAACGTAAGCCTCAGCCCAACGGTCATAAAGTCCTTTTCCGGTGTTGGCAAATCCACCATGTTGCATGCTATGCTCGAAGATAAAGGCATACATGAAACCGCCATCATCCTTGATGCCCTAAAAACCATTGATGTATTCCCCGACGGGGGCTGGAATAACTGGCTCAGGAAGCATTGCCGCGAAAAGCCGATGCACGAGCATCTCATTAAGTTATTACTTGAAGCGCTATACATTCTGCTGGGTATACCGATAACCGCATACCGTGACAAGTGTGCTGCAGAGAACAAAACCGAAGAACAACTGGCTTTAGAGCAACTTGGGCGTATCGTAAAGAACCTACAAACTTACTTCCGAGATTTGCATGTTCCGTTCGAGCCGGCGCTTACAATCATTGAGCAATATCTTAGTGGAGCGATTCTGTACAATAGCCAAGACAGCGACAGGTCAATTGCTCAATCCTACTCACGCCAAATGGCGGTTGCGCTATTTTTGTTGTATGGGACCGGAGACAACCCTGCTGATGTGATGAAGCACCTTCTTGAGTTGCTTTGTGTCCTGGCCATATGCAACATGAAAGATCCAACTGAGGATAGAGTATGTGTCGCCTTTGACAATATTGAACATTTCCTTATTGATGACACAATCATACAGGATAAAGAAATCCAAAGCCTGCTGGATATGCTGAACCAAGGTGACGGATTTATCGACGAGCAAAATTCCTACTTCAGGAACAGGTATGATTCACTAACCAAGAACCCTAACAAAGAAGAAGCAATGATTTTCTCCGAAAGGATTTGGCTTGTGCTTGTTCTTCGTGAGTTTACCGCCGACATGCAGTCGCGCAAACCGGATGCTCAAGGTAACGATGACGATTGTACAATCAGCCTGCACAACCAAATCCCACTGCAAGAAATCATACGCAAACGCGTTGACTTTGTGTTGAAAGTGGCCAACGTGAACCTAAGAAACGATGAACCTGTAAGTACTGTGATCAAGATTTTAGAAGATGGTGATATGGCAAAAAGAATTTCTCAAATGTTTTCCTACGACAAACGCAAGGCTGTGCGAAATCTGATAGACGCTTTTTATCAAGAGGAGGTTAAAGACAAACCTATTCCAAGAACCGATTTGCTTCGCTCATACAACCGCTTGGCAACCCAATACGAGTGGTTGTTGTCAAAGGGAAATCTAAGAAATGCGTATCGCCATGGGCAACGCCAGCTGGTGTTTAGGGCGCTATATGATTCAATGCTGGACAACCTGCGACCGGGCGGCAACAAGCTCGGTATTATGCTGCAATTAAACAACTTCCATGCCGAGCGCGGATCTGTACGCCAGATACTGGTTTACCTTGCCCGTCGGGATTTTTACCCTTCCGACGAACAGCTCTCCAGCGAGAAACCAATGGCCAGGCTCTCCGATCTTATCAGATACATCTACCTGAAACCAAACGAGGCAGAATCGGACGACGCATTATGGCAGTTTCCTGATAATCACCCAAAAGCTATCAAAGACCTTGCCAAAATACTCAACACATTGCGTTACCACCATAAATATGAGCGCCTTAGCCCACTGATCCTGCTACGCTTTAGTGAGAGTGGGTCGATCGATGAACATCATATAGAGCGAGCCCTGATCAAAATTTGCAAAAACCCAGCCTTAGAAATAAATGGGGATGTGCTGGAATATGGTGTGAAGTGTACGATTGCCGGACGAATGTTTGTAGAGTATTGCCCTAGCTTTGAGTTTGTAACCGCACGGCATTATGAGTCTCTTTTGGAAAAACCCCAAATAAATTACAGCGAACCACTGTTTGTGGCTGAATCAAATACGGTGAAAGCGTTCACCAATTATGTTGACACGGTAAGCAAACTGACACTAGAAAACTGCATTGACGAGATGGTTAAGAAAGCATTATATTTTATTACACCACTTGGCGGTGTACCTGAGTACTATCGCCTGTACGATAACAAATTGCTTTATCAAGTATACGATTTTCAAAAAAATGAGCATGACACAGAAATAGCGCTTACCCACGCCGAACGGCTGATCACACATCACATCCGCTACATCGACCATTTTAGGCTCTATGCGGTTGATTGCTTAAGGCAGTCCGGGCATAGTGTTGATGAAATGCGCCAACTGTCGTTTAGGTTATTGGATATCATTGAGCGGTACATAGACAAACTGTGCGACTTAACCGAAAACTATAGCACTGGGAACCAAACCAAGCAATTCTTCATCGGCGGAACAAATCGCAAAACACATATTGATTGGGGCGCCACACATCGATTCGGCTATAAGAAGTATCTCAACGAGCTGGGAGTGGTGCGGGCAAATCCATTAGGCCCTTACTGCGTAGCTCCCGATCTGGTCAAACGATAAAGAAAACCGCCTGAAATAGAAAGGTGTATGTATGGGATGAAGGGCTCTGACATAAAATACTTCGGAAAATTTGTATTTCCGGTTTGTGGCGTACTCCTTCTGTTTGTCGTGGCGGATATTCTCGGGGTCTCGTTTACAACCGAGCTGATTAAGCTCGTTACAGCAACGATTGGGGTTGTTGCGCTAATTTGGGGGGTGGATGCCATTCGCAAAGAGCTGCAACTACGTGGCGTAGACGCCGCCTGCGGTTTTTTGGCAAGGCTCACGGCAAGCCTAAAGAACCTGCAACGAACCGCATATACCCCTGGCGGCTCAAAGGAGTCAAAAGAAGCCCGTCATTCGGTTTTCATCAGTTTTTGTAGTGAAAAGGAAAAGAAGGCCCTCAGAGTTGGTTCACCGGATGCTTGCTTTGCGGGTGATCAAAAAGCACTTGCCGATACTGATGAAAACAGCCATTGGCGGTTGTTTGAGGACTGCGCCCAAAAAATCCTTACGCTATTTGATGAATCATGCGGCCAGGTGCCCTTAAGCGAAAACATGTTTTATGACTTTGGCGATCTTTACATGGTTCTGCAAGATATGCTGACATGCAAAAAGCATAAGGTGCAAATGTACCGGCATAAATTGCATAACTATCCAGAAAATTATGAAAGAATCGCGATTGGATCAGAAAAAATGGTTAATGATGAACGACTTGCTTTTGATAAACTGATTGAGGGTATTATCGATGAAGCCAACAAAAGAACAAAGACATTATTGGGAAGGTTATGGAGCAAGCTTCAGGCTGATGAAGAAAACTCTGGTCAAGAAAATTGAGAAACCCCAACAAGGCAAATCAAAAAAGTTGATTTCTACATCATAAAATGGTATAGTTCGCGTTGAACACAGATACTGGAGATGGTCCCTTGGCATACATCAAAAGAAACGCGATGTACATTTTTTATGCGGCAGCCGGCTTGCTTTTGTACGTCGGCGGGATTTCGGCACCCTATTTTTCCGATGATTTTACGGTTTTTTTTCCGCCCGGCACCATAAACCCCTTTGCGCTCTTCGTAATGAAAAACCCGTATGAACCCACAGTATACCGCCCTTTGGAGGTTTTTTTTAATGCTACGGTACAGATTTTTTTCGGCGAGAGCACGTTTCCTATCCATCTGGCGCATATCGCGCTCCATATAACCATCGCTTGCCTGATTCACAAGGCGCTGATCCGGCTGACGATGGACAAAGTAGCCGCCGGCATAGGCGGAACCCTCTTCCTAGCGGCGCAATCCGCCGTATCCGTCGTGGCAAGGAATTGTACGATGGCCCAGCAACTGAGCGCGCTGTTCTGCTTGCTGTTTTCATACGTGCTCGCCTTTTCGGAAAAAAAGCGCAAGCGCCTCACGCTGTGTGCGCTCTTTGCGCTTGCGCTCATTTCCAAGGAAACCAGCATCTCGCTGCTGGCAAGCGCGGCTTTTTTACACTTCCTGCTGGCAAAAAAACCTGGGCGCGTCATCGCCGCCGCCAAGGAGTGTGTGCCCTATGCCCTCTTGACCGCAGCCTACCTTTGCGGCAGGCTGGCGCTGGGCCTGGAGATCGTTGGAACCACGGGCCGGCAGATGTTTGGCTTGGGCTTGAATGTTGTAAGGAATATCGGCCTGCTCTTGTTTTCTACCGTAAACCAAACAAGTGCGCCTGAAGTTTTTAAGGCATTTGTATTGCGGGATTACGCGCTTCTGGGCGGCGCATTCGCTGTCGCCGCGCTCCTGCTCGCCGCGATCTATGTGGGTTTTCGCAAGCAAAAAAAAATCCGGTGGGCTCTTACGTTGGCAACGTTGATGGGGATCAGTTATTTCCCCGTGGCGTTGATGGATCACGTCAGCGAAGTGTATGTCTATAACGCGCTTGCGTTCTTTTGCATGCTCGCGGGGATCGGCGTCGGAGCGCTGTTCAAGCGCGGCAAAGCGCTGAGGGCCCTTGGGCTGGCCACAACGCTCATCGTGCTCACCGTCAACGTACTTTCGTTGAGGCAGGGACTTGGGCTGATTGTCCACAACGCCCAGACGGCGCAGAGCCTGATCGAGCAGATCCGGGATACCGCCGCCGATTCCCCTCCCGGAGCGACGGTTCATCTGATCGATACCGACCACAAAACGCTCCGGTACGCCTACAGCTTGTATTATATGACCGAGGCTAGCACGCTGCAATACGGCTGGAAAAAGTCATTTTTATACTTCCTGCGGCGGGACGACGTTCATTTTGCGTATCGCACGGAAGCCGACGTGGCGTACATCAAGAGGCAGGATGGCGATCTCCTGCTCACCGTACAAAACGGGCGCGTCGTGCCATACACAGGATCGGAATGAGACGCCGGAATAGCTCCGAATCCATACCCCTATCCGATATTTTCTCTAACGATAAAATGACATGCATTGTCATATTTGCTGTGGTAACATACATGTAGCTTTTTAGGGGAGGGTATTTGCAATGGATAGAGCAATCAAACCTTATGGGCAAGTGAAAACAATGCTTGGAAACGCAAGGTCTGCATGGGAAAAGCTGGTTGCGCATATTCGCTTTTACTACATCATGGACGAGTTGTGGGAGGAAGGCAATCCGGCGCATAAGCACTACAACAACTTGCGCTTTCGGCGTGGCGGGAAAACACTGGCCACGCTCTGCATTCGCGAGGAATACTTTATAGCGTGTTTCGTATTGGGTAAGGACGAGCGAGAAAAATTTGATGCCCATCGGGAACTGTTCGGCCAGGTAGTTTGTAAGGAATACGATAACGCACAGATATACCATGATGGCAAATGGCTTGGGTTTAACGTGCATGACGAATCGCTGATTGATGACATGATCCGCTTGCTCCCCATCAAACGTAAGCCCAATCGTAAAATTCTGCCCGAAAATTTGGAAAAATGCGCTTGCCTTGATTTGGGTTTATCCCACGAGGATATTACGAAATGCCTTGTATCTTAGAAGCGAAAAAATAAGTGGGACAATAAAATGAAAAACCCCAAAAAACCGCTTGACATCCTCCCAGAAAAATGGTATCGTACCCAACGGCGGGCTGCTTCCTGCGGCCGGGAACACACAATGAAAGGGTGAATTAAGTGAGCAAGTTGCGGACGCGCGCATCTGTTGTTACAGTGCGGACAAATGAATAGGCGGCGCAAAAGTGCTCACTTGGTCGTGGTGGCCTGACACTGATGTGCCAGAGGTCGACCACGCTTTTTATTTGCCGGGCAACCGGAAACGTAGCCATCGGCGGGGTTGTAACCCCGCCGCTTTTGTGTCTATGTGGCTATTTTAGGAGGTTTCTACGTGAAAACACATATCCCGGAATACATGATCTCGGCCTTTCAAGCCCAGGGGATCGATACCAAAAAACTGCTATACGCCGTGCATACCGATATGACCCGGGAGGGCGGCCTTGCCGACCTGTACGCCGCGGTGGACGCCGACAACCTCTACCTGCTGGATGGCGAGGAACTGGTGGTTAAAACCAGCGGCGCACGGCGCATCGTGGCCGCATACGCGGCGCGGAGCTTGGAAACGCTGCCCCTCAAATCCCTGGGCGAACTCAAAACCGAGCGGCTGCTGTCCACCGGCTGGCTAATCGAAGAACCCAAAGACGGCGACGCCCGTGTGCTCATGTCGTTTTCCGTGGGCTTTTTGAGCACGGCGGAGCGGCTGATCAAGGTGATTGACAACATCAACAAGGGTGTGGACGCGCTGCGTGAGGTAGTGGTAGACGAGGAGCTGTTTTGCCCCAAGTGCGGCACCCGCTACCCGGAACCGGAGCGTAAGCTCTGCCCCAAGTGCATGGACAAAGCCTCTATCACCCGCAGGCTGATGGGTTTCTTTGGCCGGTACAGGGGCAAGGTAATCAGCATTGTTTTGGTGATGCTGTTGGGTTCGGCTTTTGCCATCGTTGCGCCCTACTTGGGCACCAAGTTGCTGTTTGACGAGGTGCTTACCGAGGGTGGGCAATACTTTGCCATGCTGCTGGGTTTTGTGCTGGTGTTATTTGTTGTGCGGGCCATGGGCGTGGGGTTTAACACGCTGTATTCTTACGTGCTGGCCCACACCATACCCTGGATCGTTTACGATCTAAAAGTGCAAATTTTTGAGGCCATGCAGCGGCTTTCGGTGGGTTTTTACACCTCCAAGCGCACCGGCACCCTGATGAACCGGGTAAACCGCGACGCCACCAACATCTATTGGTTTTTTGTAGACGGCCTGCCCTATCTGGTGGTGAACGTCCTTACCTCTGCGGGGGTCATCACCCTGATGTGCCTGCTCAACATCAAGCTGGCGCTGGTGTGCGTCATCATCATGCCCATCACCATCGTGATGTTCCGGGTGCTGTGGGGTGTGTTTCGCCGGTTCCACCATAAGTTTTGGGTATACAGCTCCCAACTTAACTCCATGGTGAGCGACTCGGTAAACGGCCAGCGTGTGATCAAGGCCTACGCCCGTGAGGACGACGAAGCCTCCCGCTTCGCCCATCTGGGCCTGAAACAAACCGATGTGGACATCGCCTCCTTTAACGTGGGTTTCACCGCCTTTCCGCTGATCTACTTATTTATGTTCTTTGGCCAGGTGATCATCACGATTATCGGCGGCCCGATGGTGGTCAGCGGCGAGATCACCCTGGGTACCTTTTTATCGTTTATCGTCTACTTCAACATGCTCAACGGGCCGGTGGAGTTTATGTCCTGGGTGTCCAACTGGTGGGCGCGCTGCGTGGACTCGGCCCAGCGGGTGTTTGAGATCATCGACGCCAAACCCGATGTAGCGGAACCCGAAGAACCCGTGACGCTGGATCCCTTCCTAGGCGGCATCGATGCCCGGGGCGTATGGTTTGAGTACGATCCGGCCACCCCGGTGCTCAAGGGCCTGGAATTGCAGGTGGAGGCCGGCAAGATGCTGGGCATCGTGGGCAAAACCGGCGCGGGCAAGTCTACTTTGGCCAACCTGATCGCCCGGCTCTACGATGTAAACGAGGGCGAGATACTGATCGACGGCGTCAACGTAAAACGGTTGCCCCTGGCCCAGCTTCGCCAGAGCATCGGCATCGTTTCCCAGGATATCTATTTATTCATCGGTACGATTGCAGACAACATCCGTTACGCCCGGCCCGACGCCTCTATCGAGGATGTGATCCGCGCGGCCAAGGCGGCCTCGGCCCACGATTTTATCATGCTGCTGCCCGACGGTTACGAAACCCGTGTGGGCGCAGGCGGCCAGGATTTATCCGGCGGCGAAAAGCAGCGGCTGTCCATCGCGCGCACCGTATTGCAAAACCCGCGCATATTGATATTGGATGAAGCCACCGCCGCCATGGATACCGAAACCGAGGCCAGCATCCAAGCCGCCCTAAGCACCCTGCAAAAGGGCCGCACCACCATCGCCATCGCCCACCGCCTCTCCACCCTGCGGGATGCGGACAGCCTAGCGGTGATCGACGACGGCAAGGTGGTGGAGCGGGGCACCCATGTGGAACTGATGAAAAAGATGGGCGAGTATCACAAGCTGTACAAGATCCAGATGGAGGGCCTGAAAGTGATCAATATGGATGCGTGAATCCCCCCGCCACTGCGGTGGCCCTCCCCCCTTTAACAAGGGGGGCAAGGAGTTGGAACAGCGAGCTTGTGGAATCTCCCAAAACCTCCCTTGTTAAAGGGAGGGGGACCGCCGCAGCGGTGGAGGGATTCCGCCTCCAGTGGACAACAAGGCAACACAAAATACACAAACCGGAGGAAAACATTATGCAAACCAATGCGCAAGCTCTTTCCAATACGCACGCCCTTACTTTGGCCGATGCCATCGATATTGGATTTATCGACGTAAAGCAGGCGGAGTTTTTTCAAACAGCCGGTGGTTTTATTGGCCTCCGTTACGGGGGCAAAGAATATCCTCGCGTCTCCTTCCGGCGTGCGTTGCCGGTAGGCCAGCCCAGCGCCTATATCTCGGTGGCCGACGGGGAAAACAAAGAGATCGGCATCCTGCGGGACGTGGCGGCCCTGGCCGATGATCAGCTAAAAATCGTAACCGCCGAATTGGACCGGCGCTATTACTGCCCCCTGGTGCTGGAAATCAAGTCCGTAAAAGACAAGCTGGGGTATGTGTACCTGGAGCTGCGCATACAGGGCGCGGGCAGCGAAGGCCAGGGGAAAATCTACGACCGCAACTGCGCCATCAAAGACGTAAACAAAAACATCCGCATGCTGGACGACAACCGCCTGATCCTGTTTGACGTAGACGGGAATCGTTACATGGTGCCGTCGCTGTCTGGGTTGGAAAAGAAAAGCTTGAAGCGGTTGGAGCCGTACTTGTTTTAAGCAGCATCTCCATGTAGGGGCGATTATCAATCGCCCGAAAAGCTGGCGGGCGATTGATAATCGCCCCTACAGGAACGACGGCGTATCCCGTTGTAGGGCGCGACGCCCCCGGCGCGCCGCCGAATTGCGATGACGATGCATTATTCTGGACGAATCACGGCGCGCCGAGGGCGTCGCGCCCTACTAGTTCGTGTTGTTCCTTGTTACTTGTTCACTATGGAAAGAAGGGGTTTATCATGAACACCTACACACTACGCTTTGATTTAAACAACGACATGCAGCCCGCCGAGGGCGTGTTGTCATTGGACGAACGCGGCCACATCGAAGCCATTTGCGACGGCGTGGTAACGCGCACCGCCGAAGCCTCCGCCATAGAAGAAGCCTCCGTGCTGGCCGGGGTAGGCTCCGGCCTGGTGATGGCCAAAATGAAAGAGGGCCCCGATCTGGTGTTGTGCCGCTTCTCCCTTACAGCGCTGCAGCAGGCCGGTGAGTTTTGCAAGGTACTCAACTACCTAATCCAAACCGGCGAGGCGGTGTTTGGTGAGGAAGAACCAGCCCCGCTCTGCGAAAAATGCGGTCGCCCCTTTATCGAAGGCATGAAGGTATGCCTGTTTTGTTATCACAAGCTGGGTGTGCTCAAGCGGGCCTTTGGGTTGATGAAACCTTTTATGAAGGAACTGCTGGTGGCCGAAAGCATGCTCATCTTCTCCTCGATCTTCTACCTGCTGGTGCCGCTGTTTAACCGCTACCTGATCGACGACTACCTGCGGCCTCAGGTGGGCACCGTGGGGCAAATCGCTCTGCTGGCGGGCGCTATGTTCCTTGCCCGGGGCCTGGGCGAGGTGATCTTTATCACCAGCTCCCGCATCTTTAACAAAGCAAGTTTTCTGTTTTCCAACCACCTGCGGGACTTGGCCTACGCCCACATCCAAAAACTATCCCTCAACTCCCTTTCGAAGCGCACCCCCGGCGACCTGATCCGCCGCGTGATGGAGGACACGGTCACCATCAAGGAGTTTCTTTCTGACTACGGGCGTTGGGCCGTGGAGCAGATGATCACCTTCACCATTGTGTTGATCATCCTGTTTTTTACCAATCCCTTGCTTACGCTGATGGTGGTGCTGCCCCTGCCGGTGGTGGTGATTACCCTCACCCGGTTCTGGCGGTTTATCCACATTCGTTATGAGCGCCAGTGGCGGCACAACTCCCGCTGCCAGTCCATCCTTCACGACATCATCAAGGGCATCCGCACCGTAAAATCCTTTGGCAATGAAGAGATCGAAATTGCCAAATTCTCTAAGGCGACCCGAAAACTGGCCCAGGTCTCTTCCAACAACGAGCAACTGTGGGCGCTGCTCTTTCCCACCATGGTGTTTTTTACCGGCGTGGGCGAGTTTCTGGTACTCTACTTTGGCGGCCAAGCCATCTTGGGCGGCGAGGGATTAACCCTGGGCATGCTGGTGCAATTCACCATGTACATCACCTACATCTATGCGCCACTCAGATGGTTTGTATCCTTCCCCCGCTGGCTGGCCGACGCCACCACCAGCCTGCTCAAAGTATTTGAGATACTGGACGAGGAGCCGGACATCGCCGAGACACCCGACGCCAAGATCGTGCCTGTGACCGGGGGCATGTCCTTCCAAGGCGTAACCTTCGGCTACAAATCCTACGAGCCCGTGCTCAAAGACATCTCCTTTGACATCGCCCCCGGCGAGCTGGTGGGTGTGGTGGGCCGCTCCGGCGCAGGCAAATCCACCATGATCAACCTGCTGATGCGCCTGTACGATCCCAACATGGGCCATATCGCCATCAACGGCACCGACATCCGGGATATATCCCCCAATCACCTCCACGAGCGGATCGGCGTGGTGTTTCAGGATACCTTTTTGTTTGCAGGCTCGGTATTCGACAATATCGCCTACGCCAAACCTGGCGCTACCATCGACGAGGTGATCGCCGCCTGCAAGGTAGCCAATGCCCACGAGTTTATCATCAAAACAGCCGACGGCTACGATACCCTAATCGGCGAAAGCGGCCATTCCCTATCGGGCGGCGAACGCCAGCGCCTGGCCATCGCCCGGGCTGTGATCAAGAACCCCGACATCCTGATCCTGGACGAAGCCACCAGCTCCTTGGATGTGGAAACCGAGTCGGCCATTCAAGAGAGCCTGAACCGGATCACCAAGGGCCGTACCACCGTGGCCATCGCCCATCGCCTCTCTACCCTACGCAGCGCCGACCGCCTGATCGTGCTGGACAAGGGCAAAATCGCCGAGTCCGGCACCCATGTGGAGCTGCTGCGCAAAAAGGGTATTTACTACAACTTGGTGATGGCCCAGCGACAGACCAGCAAGCTGGCCAAGGATGCGTAAAGAAGGAGATACCATCATGCAAAAACGCCTTCTTTGTTTGTTCGTTGCCCTCATCATGCTTTTCGCCGCAACATCTGCGTCGGCCATGAGCGTGGACAGGGAGAGTGGAGCCATTCGGTTTGAGTGTGACGGTGTATTTGGGATCGCGTCCATCTTTCCTCTGAAAAATGGCAATATGATACTTTCTTTCTATACGCCCGGCGGGATAAACGGTGAACCTGTCTATGGAGAAAACACTCGCAAGGTATGGCTTCTATGTGTGACGCCGGACGGCAGTGTCCTATGGGAGCACACCTTTGGGGAAGAACAGGGGACTTCCCGGCTGGATTTGCTTTGCGAGGGGGAGGACGGATCGGTACTCGGGTTTTTGGGCCATTCTGCCAACCAAGTCATGCAATACACCCAGCTTCAGCGCTATTGCATCCAGGACGGCTCTTTACTATGGGCAGGGGAAAAAACGACGCTGCCAGAGGATGATCCTGAATCTTATTACGCTTCTTTTTTTCCTTCTTACTTCCCTGCTGGAAATGGATACTTGCTAAAAGCAGACACCTATCAAATGTATAATGTAGATGACAGCCTGCGTTGGCAGGTAGAGGCATATGAACTTGGCGGCCTAGCTGTACTTCGCAACGTTTTTGAAACACCTTATGGCACCGTCCTTTTGGATAATCGAACCCGAGCTGCGCTTGTGAACGACGATGGCCAAGTCGTTTGGAAAAGAACATATTCGGAGCTAGCTTACAGCTCATTTACCAACGGAACCGTGTCGCCCACCGGCGAAGTGGCGATGCTCGGACTTATGCACAAAGCCGCCGGAGGTTTGATCAGCATTTTGGCTGCAATCAATCCAGAAGACGGTGAAATGCGCTGGCATACGGAGTTTGATGGAGGAAACTTTCGCTACGGCAATTTTATCTCCACAGGCGATGGCTGGCTGGTTACCGGCGATGACATTGCGGGCACAGATTCCGCTGTTGGTTTTCATGAAGTAGATGCCCAAGGAAACTTTCTGGAAGCGTGGAGCATAACGTTTCCAAACGACATCCTTTGCATGAGCGACGTGTTTGCATGGAATGACGAGCTTTGGAGCGAAATCACGATTGAGCAAGGTGATTTTGAGGATAAAACAACGATTGTGCTGCTGGAGAGGATTCGGTAGCAGAAGGAGCCATCATAATGTCCAGTAATCACGAAAAAATCTTCACCTTTTATGGCGATGGCACAATGGAAGAAGGCAGAGAGGTTTCATCCCGCAATACCGCCTTGGAGTTTTACTACACAAAAGAGCACCTGGACGAATATATCACCAAAGATAAGCGCGTGCTGGAAGTGGGCTGCGCCACAGGGTATTACGGCCTTCACTATGCTGATCGTTGCCGTGAATACGTAGGGATCGACCTGAATCCTTCGCACATAACATTGTTTGGTGAAAAAATAGCCGAGAGAAAGCTTGCCAACGTATCCTGTCAGGTAGGCGATGCTACGAATTTAGAAAACATCCCCGATGGCAGCTTTGATGTGGTTTTATGCCTGGGCCCCATGTATCACCTGCCGCCTGAGGAACGTGAGATTGCCTTTGGGGAATGCATCCGCGTGTGCAAGGCAAACGGCATTCTTGCTTTTGCTTACCTTTGCAAGGTCGGCGCGTATGCCGGAGCTTGTGTGCTGGACGATTCCTATCCCAGCGCCAAAGCAAACGAGTATGTGCTTCAAAAAGGCACGGATGACGTGCGCCCCGGCCTTTTTTACTTTACCATGCCGGAAGAAATGGAAAGGTTGGCGGCAAGGCACGGGCTTAAAAAACTCAAGAATCTGGGCACAAATTTCATGCTTGCGATGAAAATTGTAGACGAGATGGATGATGAGCGGTTTGCATTCATGAAGCCATTGTATGACCAAATGGCAAGCCACGAAAGTTGCACAGGCATGGGCGACCACGCCCTACTGGTGTGCAGAAAATAGTAACGATGCGGGTTAACAAAACCGTCCTGGCCAACGGCGAAGCAAGTACAGCCGCCCAGAACAAAAAGCCTGATACCCCACAAACTGCGCCAACGCCACACAAATCACGGCCAACGCCGGGAGCACGCCGGGGAAAGTAAGCATCCGGCTGTATAGGGCGATAAGCGACGCAAGCCCCGGCCCGGCAACAGCTGCGGCGCACAACCCGCCGAACAGCCAACGGTCGGCCAGCGCCAACCAGCGGGAGCTTCCGGCATCCCAAATGGGCCTTGTGGGCAGCAGATGCGTTGCGCCTATACCCCACCAAAGCGCCGTGGGAAGGGAGAGCAGCAATGCCATGGCTGCGCTAGGCGTTTGGCCATCCCAAAACAGCAGGGTTGCAACCGCCCCAATCGCCAAAATGCTTCCCGTGCCCAAGATCGACCACTGGCGCGCGCGCACTGTCATGTTCATCCCCATCGCCCCTTTTGATTTGTTTGTAGGGGAGCATATGCGGATGGGGTATGTGTACATGCCATTATCTTTTCACCAAACACACAAAAAAGTGGGCAATCGCCCACTTTTTTCAATAGAAAACTCCCAAAGTGCCGTTACCGCCGGTTTTTTCACCCGCCTTATGGCAGGGAGGTGCCCTACGGCCCGCTTTTGCCTTCCCCAATCGTGTCACCACGGGGGCCTGGCATACGCGCACCAACCCGGGCTCCATTTGTGAAAGTGAGGGTAAAAACGAGCGGCTCACGCACACCCCAGGATTTTTTTCTTGCGTACGCACGCATGATAGCACAATGGCAACGGGGATGTCAATATGGATTGACTTTCCGCCTGTTTTCCCGGATAATATGGGAGGCAAAAGATTGTGGAGGAGGCGCGTATGGCGCTGTGCATCGTTTCAGTCCAGGCCGGTGGTTTGGCGGCGCAAACGGGCCTTTGCGCCGGGGACGTGCTGGAGCGCATCAACGGCCAGCCGGTGATGGATCAGGTAGATTACCAATATCTTTCTGTGGATTCGGCGTTGCGTATTGGCCTAAGCCGCGGCGGGCAGCAAATCGAATGCACGATACAAAAGCCCGAGGGTGCCCCCCTGGGCCTGGCATTGGATTCCAACCTGATGTCTAACCCCAGACCCTGCGCCAACCGATGCCTGTTTTGCTTCGTGGATCAATTGCCCCAGGGCATGCGGCCCTCCCTCTACGTAAAGGATGACGACTGGCGGCTGTCGCTGATGACCGGCAACTACATCACCCTCACCAATCTGCCAGGGAGTGAGTTGCAGCGGATCATAAACCGCAAGGCCAGCCCGCTCTACCTTTCGGTGCATGCCACAAACGTTGCGCTGCGGGCCCGTATGCTGGGCAACCCGTTGGCCGGCGACATACTGGCGCTGATGCAACGTTTTGCCAAGGCCGGGATTTCCTTTCATTGCCAGGTGGTGCTGTGCCCAGGCATCAACGACGGTGACGCACTGGAGCGCACCCTAGCAGACTTGCTAGATGTATGGCCCGCAGCCCGAAGCGTGGCGCTGGTGCCGGTGGGGCTCACGGAGCATCGGCAAGGATTGGCCCCATTAAAACCTTACACGCGGTCTCAGGCAAGGCAGGTGCTGGCTCAAACCCACCGTTGGCAGGGGCGGGCGCTTCAGAAGGGCGGATCCCGTTTCGTATTTGCCGCCGACGAGTTCTACCAGATCGCAGGGGCGGAACTGCCCCCCTACGAAGCCTATGAAGATTTCTGCCAGATCGAGAACGGCGTGGGGCTGCTGGCCCGGTTCGAAAGGGAGTTAAGCGACGCGGCCCAACTGGAGCCCGAAGGCAAAACCCAGCCCCGGCGCGTGGCGGTGGCCACGGGAACCTCGGCTGCCGATTGGCTGCGCGGGCTGATCGCCAGCCAGCCGTTGCCTGGGGTGGAGGTCACGGTTTATGCCATTGTCAATCGTTTCTTTGGCGAAACGGTAACGGTGGCTGGCCTGGTAACCGGGGCAGACTTGTTAACGCAACTGGCTGGCCTGCAGGCCGATGAACTACTCATTCCCTCCTCCATGTTGCGGGCGGGCGAGCCGGTGTTTTTGGATGGGGTATCCCTCGCCAGGGTACAGGAAAAATTAGGAATGCCCGCGCGGGCAATTGTACCCGATGGCGCGGAATTGTTATATGCACTAAGAGGCGCAGAATAGGAGACACCATGCCAAAACCACTCGTAGCCGTAGTAGGCCGCCCCAACGTGGGCAAATCCACTTTCTTTAACCGGATCGCCGGGCAGCGCATCGCCATCGTAGAAGATACGCCGGGCGTAACCCGCGACCGCATCTATGCCGATGCCCAATGGCTCGACCGTAGTTTTACACTCATCGATACCGGCGGCATCGATCCCTCTTCCGAGGATGTGCTGCTTTCCCAGATGCGGGCCCAGGCACAAATCGCCATCGAATCCTGCGATCTGATTCTTTTCTTTGTGGACGCCCGGGCCGGGCTCACCGCCGACGATCAGGAGGTGGCCAATCTGTTGCGTAAGGCCGCCAAGCCGGTGCTGCTGGTGGTAAACAAGGCGGATTCGCCCAACCAGGCCGATGCCATCTACGATTTCTACGCCCTGGGCCTCGCCGATCCGATCCCCATCTCCAGCACCAATATGCTGGGCCTAGGCGACCTGCTGGACGAGGTGGTCAAGCTGCTCCCCCCGGAAGAGGAGGAAGAGGACGCCGAACATCTCGTGCGCATCGCGGTGGTGGGGCGGCCCAACGTGGGCAAATCTTCGCTGGTCAACCGCCTGCTGGGGGAAGACCGGACGCTGGTGTCCGACATCCCCGGCACCACCCGTGACGCCATCGACGCCCCCCTGGAATGGAACGGCCAGCGCTACCTGCTCATCGATACCGCAGGCATGCGCCGCAAACGCGCCATCGAAGATGAATCCATCGAGCGCTACAGCATCGTGAGGGCGCTGGCGGCGGTGCGCCGTTGCGACGTGGCGCTGATCCTGGTAGACGCAGAGGAAGGCGTTACCGAGCAGGATACAAAAGTGGCGGGGTTTGTGTGCGAAGAGGGCAAGGCCGCCGTGATCGTGGTCAACAAGTGGGACTTGGTGGAAAAAGAAACCGGCACCATGGAGACCTACCGCAGGGAGGTGCTGGAGGCCTTTAAGTTCATGGCTTATGCCCCCGTGCTGTTTATATCTGCCCTTAGCGGCCAGCGGGTGTTCAAAACCCTGGAGGCAGCCGCAGCCGCCTATGCCCAAACCAGCAAGCGGATCACCACCGGTATACTCAACGATGTGCTGGGCGACGCCACCGCCGCGCTGCAGCCCCCCGCCACCGGCGGCAGGCGGCTCAAGGTATACTACGGCACCCAGCAAGGGGTATGCCCGCCCACCTTTGTGCTGTTTGTAAACGACATCAAGCTGATGCACTTTGCTTATGAGCGTTACATCGAGAACCAATTTCGCAAGGCTTTTGGCTTTGAAGGCACGCCCATCCGCCTGGTGTTGCGCGAACGAAAGAAGGAGGACTGATCCGTGGTGGAACTTCTGAAATTTTTGGCAATCCTGGTGGTGGGTTACCTGCTGGGCAACTTTAACACCGGGCTGGTGGTATCCAAACTCCAAGCCGGTATCGACATCCGCAGGCATGGCAGCGGCAACGCGGGCGCCACCAACATCCTGCGGGTGCTGGGCAGCCAGTCGGCGCTGCTCACCCTGTTGGGGGATATCATCAAGGGCCTGATCGCCATCGCCATTGGCCGTTGGCTTTTAGGTTTTCCCGGTGGTTTGGCCGGCGCCACCGGCGCCATCGTGGGCCACTGCTGGCCGGTATTTTTTGGCTTTAAAGGCGGGAAAGGCGTGGCCACCACCGCCGGTGCGCTGCTGTATCTGTTTCCCATCACCGGCGTTCTGTGCGTGTTGGTGTTTGT
Source organism: Clostridia bacterium (assembly GCA_009784985.1). Taxonomy (GTDB): domain Bacteria; phylum Bacillota; class Clostridia; order Christensenellales; family Aristaeellaceae; genus WQXF01. The sequence goes on from WQXF01000029.1 coordinate 17,417, forward strand.
GGGCGTGATAATCGCCACCCGCTACGTATCCCTGGGTTCGGTGCTGGCGGCGCTTTTTGGCGCGGCGTACCTGCTCACCGCCCATTGGGGCGACCCGCTGATCTGCTGCGCCGCCGTGTTATGGGCCGCGATTATTCTCGGCCGCCATCACGCCAACCTCAAACGCCTGTGGGGTGATACCGAAAGGCAGCTCGACTTCTCTTCCTTCAAATCCAAGAAAAAAGCATAGGGAGGATATTCCATGTCACATGCATATCTGTTGGGCCTGGACATCGGCACATCGGGCACCAAGGCGTTACTGATCGACGAAACCGGCGCGATCCTTACCACACACACGCAAGAGTATCCGCTGGCCATTCCACAGCCGGGTTGGGCCGAGCAGGATCCGGCGGATTGGTGGCAAGCTTCGCTGGTTTGTATCCGCCGGGTGCTGGAAACCTCCGGCGTTTCAGCCGATACAATCCGTGGCTTGAGTCTGTCCGGGCAGATGCACGGCCTGGTGGCGCTGGATGCCAGCCATGAGCCAATCCGCCCGGCCATCTTGTGGTGCGATCAGCGTACAGGTGCACAATGCGAGCAGGTTATAAGCGCAGCCGGTGGCCTGGATTCTCTGCTGGGCAAAACCAACAACACCATGCTCACCGGCTACACCGGCGGCAAGCTGCTGTGGATGCGGGAGCACGAGCCCCAGCTGTTTGCCCGGATGCGTGTGTTTTTGAACCCCAAGGACTACATTTTGTACAAGCTGACCGGGGAATTGTCCACCGAGGTGTCGGATGCTTCGGGCACCGGCCTGTTTGATGTGGCCAACCGCCGCTGGCACGATGGGCTCATTGACGCTTTAGGCCTGGAACGCTCCTTGTTCCCTCGCTGCCTGGAATCCGGCCAGGTGGCCGGGAAGGTCACTGCCGGGATCGCAGCCCAATGCGGCTTGCCTGCCGGGCTGCCCGTCGTGGCCGGGGGCGGCGACGCGGTGATCCAAACCACGGGCATGGGCCTGGTGGCGCCGGGCATCGTGGGTGTGGTGCTTGGCACCTCCGGCGTGGTGGCCATGGGGCTGGACCGTTTTGCGCCCAATCCGGGCGGCAAACTGCAAGTCTTTTGCGGCAACGCACCGGATTTATGGCATGCCATGGGCGTTACGCTGGCGGCGGGCGGTTCCTACCGCTGGTATCGCGACACCTTCTGCGGCGACGAGGCTGCCCAAGCCGCCGCAACGCAACGCAATGTATACGATTTGATGGGCGAGGCCGCCACGCGCTCCAAGCCCGGCGCGGGCAATTTAATATTCCTGCCTTATTTGCAGGGCGAGCGGTGCCCCTATCCGGATCCCAACGCCCGGGGGGCCTTTGTGGGCCTCACCCTAGGCCACACCAAGGGCGACATTACCCGCGCCGTGATGGAGGGCATCAGCTGCAGCCTAAAGCAGGTGGGCGACCTGCTGCTGTCGCTATTGCCAGGTGTCTCGGCGCAATACGTGATCGCCTCGGGAGGCGGCGCGGCCTCTCCCCTGTGGCGGCAGATATTGGCGGATCTGTTCCAGCGGCAGGTGCGCACCTTGGCCGGAAGCGGTGAGGGCGGGGCCTACAGCGCGGCGTTGCTGGCCGGTGTAGGCGTGGGCGTATACCCCACCCTGGCCGATGCGATGGGGCTCTTGCGCGCCGAAAGCGAAACCGATCCCATCGCGGCCAACCGGGGTGTGTATGAGGAGATACTAGGCATCTATACGGATTTATACGGCCAGCTGAGCCCGGCTTTTGCGCGGATGGGTGGATGATCTGTCAAAAAAATATCCCCGAAAAATACGTAACCGTATCCTTCCCGTTCACATACTTCATGCCGGTAACTTCTTCTATCCGCGACACATTGATGCAGTAGGCCTCTAACGAAGCCAGCGCCTCAGCCTCATTACGGCAGGGCGTCCCGTCCAGCGCGCCGCAGCGCTCACACAGCGTGCAGCCCCCGGCGGCTAGCGTCAGCGCGCCCTCCCGGCCCCGCTCGGCATACACCCGCTGAGCGATGGCTTGGGTCATTTCGTTGTGTTTTTGCTGCCCCTCCATCATGCCCTCAAAATCAAAGCTGTCTTCCAGCTCATATATATTTTGAAAGATAACGGCAACGGAAAAACCCTTGATTTTGTTGATCAGCACGTCCGCCTCGCCGATAAAGGGCGGGCAGGTATAGTTTTTTCCGTATCTGCCGCAAGCGTTTTGTTCGCAATAATTCCTTAGTTCGGGCTGAAACACCAGCTTTTCCACGGGGATCTGCTCTGCTTTTGTGGCCCCGAATTCCAAACAAAGCGGCACGTAATCCAAAACACTCCCCCATTTCTTAACAAAAAACCGCCTTCATCGTTTCCAGCATCACCCCATGCCCCTCGGCATTGGGGTGTATGCCGTCAATGCACAGCAGGCGCTCATACCCTTTTACCGCCAGGAATGCATCGCGCAGGTTCAGCAGCGGGCAGCACAGCTTGCTGGCCGTTGTGCATACCGACAGCGCGTAACGCTCCTGCCAGCGGTAGATGCGGTTTACATCGCCCAAAAAGCCTAACACAGCGGCACGGTCCAACCCCCGGGTCACCCAATCAAAGTAGCGCTGGGCGTGCAGCGGCGTCGGCACCACCAACATGGGCTGCATGCCCCCCTGGCGCACCCGCTCCACACATTGTTCCAGCATGTTCACAAATACCTCGGGCGCGGTTTTGGGCTGATGATCCTTGGTAGGGTCGGCCGCCACCGCCGCCCAGTCCATATCACAATCGTTGCCGCCGAACTCGATCAGCGCCAGGCCACCGGGCCGCATCTCACCGGCCTGCAGCATCTCAAATCCCTCGGGTGCGGTGCAGCCCATGCGCGAGTTGTTTTCCACCGGAAAGGGAAGTAGCGCCTTAAGTTGCTGCACACAGTTATCGCGCAGGATCTGGTACCGGTTGCGAAACTCATCAAACACCACGCCCTTCAGCAGCGAGTCGCCCCATATTTGAAGTTGCTCCCACATCGGCTTCACCCCATCATATAGTATTTGATACTAGATTACAGGATGATCGCGCCAATGTCAACGGGTTTTTCAAAATATTTGTTGTTTTGTTCAAAATGATGTGATATGATTGGCGCAAAGGAGGAGATCATCTGTGGAACCGCTTTCGATTTGTCAAACCCCTCCAATCTGCCAAACCCTGGCGGAGCACATGCTGGCATACCAGCCGCCCACGTGGGACGCGCTGCCCGACCTGGGCCTGTACATGGATCAGGTTATCACCTTCTTAGAGCGGCAGCTTTCGCCCCTGCATCCCACCAATGTAAAGGACAAAATCATCACACCGGCAATGATCAACAATTACGTAAAGATGCAGGTGATCCCGCGCCCTGTGAGCAAAAAATACGAGCGCAGCCATTTGGCCGCGCTGTTGATGCTGTGTACGCTGAAGCAAGTGTTGCCCATGGATGCAATTGGCCGCTTGCTTGCCAGCCAAAGTGAGGATATCCGCGCGGGATACGAAGCCTTTTGCGTACAGCAACGCGCTGCCTTCCAGCAGGTGAGCGCGGCGCTGGCCTCGGCCGAGGCGGATGCGCTGGGTTTTGCGGTGCAAGCCAGCGCCCTTTGCCTCGCGGCCGAGACCTTACTGCCCCCGGCCCGGGAATTAGAAAAAGGGTAGGGGTAAGCGCGCCGGTTGTAGGGCGCGACGCCCTCGGCGCGCCGTGATTCGCCCAAAATAACGTGCATTGAATGCACTACGGCGGACGCACAATGTGCGCCCCTACAAGGACGGCGGTGCGCCGAGGCGTCGCGCCCTACCCTGATTCGCGTTATTGCTACCCTTACCCGCCCAGCGCTACCGTCTTGTTGGGGCTGCTCCGCCCCTCCAGCATCGGCCTGCGCCTTTCGATAGCGGCCAAGGATATCTCCACATCCTCATGCACTTCCTGAGGCAAAAAGGCGCCCAGGGTCACCATGTCGCAATCCCGCAAAGTGGCATAAGAGAAACTGAGCCCCACAAAGGGCGAAACCCGGCCCGCTGCCATGGCCTTGATGGACATCACCGGCTTTTTGGCCTCCCAAATCACCTTGTGGATGTATTCCACCTCTACCTGCATCAGGAAGCCCATGCAATTGTAAATCTGCACGTAGGTCTGCACGTCGTATTCATTGGCGTCAGAATACAGGATCAGCTCAGGCATGTGGGCGGACAGGCCGGGGATCATGCCCGCGTCGCGGATCATGGCCAGATAGTCGGGCAGGCGGTCGATGGTGCCCTTGTGTTTGCTCACCAACTCCTCCACGCTGGAGTGGTGGGGCAGCAAAAATGTTACGCCGCTCTTGGCGGAAGCTTCGATGCGGCGCTGGGCGTTGAGGCGGCCCTCGGCGCTGTCGCTCATGTCCAGGATGGGCGTATCGATCAGGATGATCTGTTTGCCGGTGCGTTGCTCGGTCTCCTTCACCGCACGCCACAACAGGCTCTCGCAGTCAAAGCAGGAAGCCATGATGGCGTCGATGCCGTACTCCAGGTAGGCGTCGAGCAGCGCGCCGATGGGTGCAGTGTCGCAATGATGATCCCTGATCAGGGTGTCGGCGGCGGGGCTGGTGTGGCTGTAGCCGTTGATCCAGTTGCTTCCGATCAGCATGCGGGGCAGGGAGACGCCGGCCACGTCGGTGCGGGGGAAAAGCGTTGCCATAGGGTTCACCTCTCCTTAAATTCGATGGGGCAGGTTTTGCTTGCAAGCCTCTTGCATTTGCTATATAATGTGGGCAGAGGGATGTGCGGCCCTAGGCGGGCAACCAGCCCCCGTGCGGTTGTTCAAGAAAACCGCTTGTAGATGCTAGCTACAGGCGGTTTTTCTACTCACTTCTTGTTGCGCTTAAATGCTGCAATCAAGAGGCCGATTACAGAAATCACAACCATGATTCTCTCATAAGTCGTCATTTCGTCATCACCTCCGTTCCTTTGTAGTCACGGAGGCAGCTTCCCGCCGTCGGACATCCCTCTGCTTGCAACTAGTATACCATGCAGCATATAAATATGCTATACGTTTTTTAGCAGCGCGCCCAAAAGCGCGTCGGCTTCGTCGCGGGATGTGGGGAACAATTCGAGGCCCACAGGAGCCTGTGTGCCGCTATCTTGGATCAGAGCCAGCACCGGCCCATAATCAAACCCCTCAAACAGTTTTTCATCCCGGTTTGGGTGCCCGGCGATATGAAAATGCCCGATGAGCCCCAGATTGTCCCGGATCCGGCTGAGCACATCCTCGCCCATGTGCACCATGTGATACACGTCGTACAGCAGGCGCACCCGGGGTGAGCCAACCTCATCCACGATGTCAAACCCCTCTTGGGAATCGGTAAGGTAGTAACCCAGGTGGTCTTTTACATTGTTTAGTGGCTCCACCAGCAGGGTAATGCCCGCAGCCTCCAACAGGGGCGCCACGCGCTTTAGTCCTTGCACAATGGCCGCGTGCTGGACAGCCCGGGTGGCCCCCGTGTCATAACCCACTTGGGTGATCAGCGCGGCACAGCGCAAAATCGCGGCATCCTCCAGCGCATCTCGCAGGTTGGTTTCGTATTGGCCGTGGCAGGCGGTATCGTTGAGCACAAAGTAGGCCGGGCAAAACGCAGAGAGGCGCATACCGGCATCCGCCAGCAACCGGGCCCGCTCCGCCACCTCTGCTCGATCGATGGTCCAATCCTCCACGGTGTCATATCCCTTGGCACGCAGCAAAGCCAGGGCTTCGGCAAAAGGCACGCCGGGAAACATACACCGGGCATTGACACTGTATCGCATTTTAGATTCCTCCTTGCATTGCTGACAAAACCCAAGTGCCGACTATTCTAAAGTCGCAGTTTAGAACAGTCGGGCGTATAAGCAAATACTTTCACCCTATCCCCTTTTTTTCTGAAAAAATTCTTCTAACAACGCCCTGCCCTCCGCCGCAAGCAACCCCCCGTAGGCTGGTACGGTAAACGAAAAAACCGGGTCTTCCGTAATACGATACACGCTGCCGCAGCAGCCCGCCCGTGGATCGGCGGCGCCATACCATACCGCATCCAATCGGGCCAGGGTGATGGCCCCGGCGCACATGGGGCAGGGCTCCAGCGTTACGTACAGGGTGCAGCCCGTTAAACGCCAGCCGCCCAGCGCATGGGCCGCCTGGCGGATAGCCAGCAGCTCGGCGTGGGCGGTGGGGTCTTTTTTGCTTTCACGTTGGTTGCATCCACGGCCCAGGATGGTAGTGCCTCGTGCCACCACCGCGCCCACGGGCACTTCGCCCTCGGCCAATGCCTGGGCAGCCAGCTTAAGCGCCTCGCCCATGTTGGCCTCACGCTCGGTATGCAGTGCGCTCATCCGCGGTTTTTGCCCAAAAAGAACACCGCAATGGTGCCCGGCCCGGCGTGAGAACCCACCGTAGGCCCAATGCTGCTCATCATAAAACGATCCATGGGTACACCCACCCGCTGGTGGATCAAAGCACGCACCTTCTCGGCCTCCTCGGGGCAGGCGGCATTGCTGATAAACACGGTTTGCTTTTTGGGGTTCTCGATCAGGTTCTCCACCCGGTCCACCAGCCCGCGCAGGGCCCCGGAGCGGCGGCGTACTTTATCCCGGGCGATCAGCTTGCCATTGTCGTCCACATGGAGCACCGGCTTGATGGAAATCAGCGTGCCAAAGAAAGCCGCCGCCGGGCTGCAACGCCCACCGCGCTTCAAAAAGTATAGATCATCTACGGTAAACCAATGGGCGACGCAGGGGCGAATCTCTTCCAGCCACTTGGCGGTCTGCTCCGCATCCAAACCCTCGGCACGCTTTTGCAGCGCCAGATGCACCATCAGGCCCTCGCCGGCGCTGGCCGACAGGGAATCCACCAGGTACAGCTTGCCGGGCAGGTTCTCGGCATCCAGCATCTCTTTGGCCATCATGGAACTTTGATAGGTGCCGCTGAGCCCGGACGACAGCAGGATCGACAACACGTCTTTGCCCTTTTCTAACAGCGGGCGGTACACCCCAATCAGGGTATCGGGGTTGATCTGGGCAGTGGATGCGCTTTCGCCACCGGACAGGCGGCGATAAAATTCCGTGGCGTCCAAGCCTTGCCCCGGCACATCGGGGTAGGTTTCGGTGCCGATGGTATAATGCATGGGCACCACCACAAAATCGCTTTGCACAGCCACATAATCGGGCCTAAGGTCCGCACAGGAATCGGTAATAATTGCAAACATGCCATAACCTCCGCCGCTTTCATTCGTTCATTAGGATACCACAAAGCGGCAAAAACCGCAAGTTAGCAACGTTTTCTTGGCATGATCACCTTCATTTCGATATGATCGCCCATATCCTGCAATGTGTAATCGGCGGTGATGCCCGAGGCCTTCATTTGCTGGATGATGTTGCGGATGGCGTTGATGTACAGCCGGTGGTCGCGCATCAGGGCGATCACCTTGCGGTGGACAGGGGGCTGGCGG
>WQXF01000030.1 GCA_009784985.1 Clostridia bacterium
CATTCTTTTCACCCCTTGCTTTTCCTACCTTTTACTTCGCTCTTCACCTTCTCTTTCCCTTTTGGTCTTTGTTAAGATTATATAACAAACTCCCCGCACGCGAGGAGTTTGTTGATGATCTGAGAGCCAACAATTGGCTCTTTTATCGGATACATCATGTTGTCATTAACCGTCGCTCGGGGTTGGCTCAGCAGGAGCGGGCGCGTAAGGTTCCACCTCCAAATGGGAACCGGCCACCAGCTCAATCTGGCTTACCGATACTTCGTAGGCCACCTTCTCTACGCAGGTGCCGTCGGGCAGCTGCTTTTGATAGGCGCGGCTTTGCAGGCGGCCGTTTAGGCTGATGCGATCGCCAATGTGCAGGCGCGAACTAAAGCGCGCGCTGCGGCCCCAGGTGATGCAGGGGATGTAGTCGCTTTTGCCGTAGGCCCGGTTCACCGCCACCATCAGGTCGGCAATCTCCCGCCCAAAGGGGGTGGTGCGATAGGCTGGTGGTTTGCACAGCGTGCCTGTTAGCTGCAGCAGGTTGGGGTTTTTGTGGGGATCCACCTCGTTGAGGCGCTGGGCAAAGGCGGTGATCAGCAACCTGCCCACCCCGTCGATCACCTTGTTGTACGAGCGCACCTGCCCATCGATGGACAGCATACGCCCAGGCGTCAGCTCCACTCCTTCTAGCAAACGCTCAGAGATGGTAACCGGCAGCAAATCTTCCGCGCCGGATAGCCTGGGCACGCCGAGCGTAAGGTAATAAAATACCTCGCCGAAAGCCTCATGCCCTACCTGGGGCATGGTTACCAGTTTGCCGGTTAAATGCAGGTCGTTGATCAAGTGCTCCATGGGTCTTGCCCCCTTGTGTATTCTGCGCTGGATGTTGTCGGTTGCGGTGGCTCGGTGGCCACCGGATGCTGCGTTCCCTTGTGGTCGATCCACGTTTCCCCCGTAAGCAGGATCTCGGAAACCGGGATCACACGGAATCCGGCATCCTTGTACGCCTGGAGGATGGTGGGCAGCGCGTCGAGAATGTACTTCGAATCGTTGTGGAACAATACGATGTCTCCGGGTTGAATGGACTTGGTGCACTGGTCGATCATGTTTTGGGCGCCGTAGTTCTTCCAATCCAGCGAGTCCACGTTCCACTGCACGCACTCGTATCCCTCTTGGCGGCTCACCCGCACCACCGCGTCGTTGTAATCGCCGTAGGGCGGCCGGAACAGTGTGGTGGGCGTACCTATAATTTGCTCCACCTTTTCGCTCACGATGCGCAATTCTTCACGAATTTTTGCTTCCGACAGTTGCGACATGTGGGGATGGGTTGCCGAGTGGTTGCCGATCTCGTGGCCGCGCCGCACCATCTCTTGCAATAGGTCGGGATACCGATCCACCCAAAAGCCAACCAAGAAAAAAGTGGTCTTTACGTCATACTCATCCAGGATGTCCAAAATGGCTTCGGTATGGGCGGATCCCCAAGCGGCGTCAAAGCTGATGGAGAGCACCTTTTCTGTATGGGCCACATTGTACACCGGCAGCTCCCGCTTGCGGGCCGCCACCGTCACATCCCCAGATTCGATCCGCCCGGCATATACCAGGGAAAGCACCGCCAGGCATGCCACCGCCGCGATCTGCTGTCCGCGTTTCCGTACGTCGTGCCGGAACCCCACCCAAGCCGCCCCCATTTCCCATGCAGACATTCCATTTTACCCTATCTAATACCTATGCGCAAGAAAGGATGAATAGAACCATGGGGATGCTGCACCGAAAACTTTGCGAAAGGCTAGCCTCTGGAAACCTCCTGTGATATACTAACGAATACAAAATGGTTTGTATTGCATATTCCCGCACGATATAGACAGGAGGCACGAGAAATGAGCAAAAAAACGAATAAAAGTATCTTTCGATTTCTTTTGGCAAGTATCCTGCTCCTCTCCCTGTGTTTTGGTGCAAATGCCCTGGCGGTCGATATCGATGATTTACTGGATGGCGCAACCGCTGTGCCCCAAGATTTTTTGCGCGAGGATGAGTCCATTACAGATGCAACGATCCCCGATGGGGTGGACCGGATCGAGTCAGGCGCGTTTTACGGCTGCCGCAATTTGCAGTCCGTATCCTTGCCCAATACCCTGCAAAAGATCGGGTCGTACGCCTTTTATCAGTGTTATGCCCTTCAAGAAGTAGAGATTCCCGCCTCGGTGGCCCTGATCGAAGGCACCGTTTTTTACGATTGTGAAAACTTAAGGGCGGTCACTTTTTTAGGAAAAGCGCCTGTTTTTGCCGGCTCCGGCGCGTTTTGGTTTGCGGTGGAGGACATTGTGTTTACTGTGCCCGCAGGCGAGGGGGAGGCTTATGCCGCCCTTTTGCCCGAGGGGGCTAACATCATTGAATCAACCCAGGCTGCCGTTGCCTTTGATTACACCCCAGCGGCATCAGATTTGGAGTTTGACGCCGCCACGGGTGAGTTGATCGCCTATTATGGTGAATCCGTGCGTGTTGATTTGCCGGCGGAGGTGCGCGCCATTGGAGATGGGGCTTTTGCTCACAACCAGCTTGTTCACATCGTGAACCTGCCTGAGGGGGTACAAACCATCGGGGACAGTGCCTTCTCCTGGTCGGGCCTGCAATTCATCGGCTTGCCGGAATCCCTTCAATCAATTGGGCAGAACGCTTTTGAAAGTACGCCGCTGCGAGAGATTCACCTGCCCCAGGGCCTTACGGCTATTGGGGAGAAAGCATTTTCGTGGTGTATGTCCCTTACGGAAATCAGCATTCCCGAAGGCGTTGAGATCATTCAACCCGGTACCTTTGAAAAGTGCACAAATTTGGCATTTGTGATGCTGTCCGCTTCGTTGCCTGCCATCGCGCCCGACGCCTTTGCGGGTACAGCCCTTGCCGATATTGACATCCCCTGGGACGCCACCCGCGCCCAGGCCGACGAAGCGCGGGCATTGCTTGCGGCCATTGATATGGATCATGTATCGGTATGGCGGGGCGACCCGCCGGGCGCGGCCCTGCCGGAGGATTATTATTACGCAGAGGGCAAATTGCTGAAAAGCGAGAACATCCAAGAGGCCTTGTTGCCGCACTGGAATTATTATGATGACGACGGCGAGTTAAACGCTGTGCTGGGGTTGGGCGATAGAATATTTGAGGGCAATACCACACTCAAACGGTTTTATGTGCCACGCTCCGAGCAGTTTGCCATCATCGGTGCTTATGCCTTTGCAAACAGCAACCTGGAATACGTTGACCTGTTTGATACGATCACCACCATCGGCGAAGGTGCGTTTCAAAACTGTGTGAATCTAACCGAAATCAACCTGCCCGATACGATCATCTCCATTGGCCCCAACGCCTTTGAGGGCAGCGGCATCACAAGCGTGTTGATTCCGCCCAATGCCCAAGCCGAACCCTTGGCTTTTGCCGGGATATCCATTTCGGGCATCCGCATCAGCGATGACGCTGCCGACGAGCAGGTGGCCGCATGGAGCGAGGCCCTAGGTTTCCCCTGGTACGCCCCCCTGCTCCGCGTTAGCGAGGAACCCGCCGCCCTTGTGATGATGCCCGACACCTTTACGCCTAATGCTGAGAGTGATTTTACATTTGATGCGGCTGCCGGAACCATTGAAAAATACGTGGGCACGGCCGCCGACATTGTGATTCCCCGTACAATCGGCGGCGTAGAAGTAAAGCGAATTGGTGTAACCGCGTTTTCCAACCTGAGCCTGTTCACCATTTTGAATGATACGGATCAAAATGCGGGCATCCGCTCCGTCGTCATTCCGGAAACCGTAGATTTTATTGAAGACAGTGCGTTTTACGGCTGTATCGGCTTAAAGGCAGTGGACTGCTACGGCCCGCTCACAAGGCTTGGCCGAAGCGCCTTTGACGGCTGCGAAGCGCTGGAGACAGTCACTTTCCATAATGGGCTGCGCCAGATTGACAACTATGCCTTTAACTTCTGCTCCGCCCTAACCCGGGTGGAATGGGGCGATGCGCTGGACAGCATCGGCGACAGCGCGTTTCACCAGAGCGGCCTAACCGGCCCCCTGGCGCTGGATGTACGATCAATCGGCGATCAGGCGTTTTGGCGTAGCGCCAACCTAACCGAGGTTCATATTTCCGAGCGGATCGAAAAAATCGGAAACGGCGCCTTTAGGGAATGTACAAACCTTGCCACGATTTGCCTGGGGTTCACCGATGCCAATGTGTTTGAGGGATACGGCATGTTTGCCGAGACAGCCGAAGGCGCCAAAACCTATATACCTGCCCATGCCACCGAAGCCGAGGTGGCGGCCATATATAACAAACTGGCCGCCTACAACGGGGGGCATTTGAGCGATGCTTCCGAGCTGATTCTGCAAGACTGCGGCGGGATAGAAATCATAATAGAAATAGAAAGTGAAGCAGAGATCATAACAGAAACAGAAGCCAAATCAAGCGCAGATTCGTCCTTTGTCGATACGATGTTTGTATGCGTCAAAGTAGAAGCGGAAGGCGTGACCATCGATCCCGCAATCCTGGGGCGATACGATGTTCTGTTCCATGCCGATGGAACGGCGGCGCTCACCATAGGCGGCGTGGAAATGCCCCCGTGCCCATGGCAAGACGACGGGGATTCCATCATTGTGGATTACTTTGGGACTCTCTTTGTATTTGAACGTGTGGAAAATGGGCTGCAAATGAACTACTACGACACCATGCTATTAACTTATCAGGTTGAATAGTGGGGTTGAATAGAAATGACGAACTGAGTTTGAAAGGATGTGACGCACCTGGCTGCCGATAAAATCGCCCTTATCACCGACAGCGGAAGCGACCTAACCCTGGAGCAGCGAAAGCAATACAACATCTACTCCGTATCGCTGCGTATCGTGTATAAATTCGGCGAGTTCCGCGACGGTATTGAGATTACCCCATCAGAGGTCTATTCCCGCATGCCTGGCGAGGTTCCCTCTACCTCCCTGCCCTTGCCCGACGACGTGATTGGCTTGTACGATCAACTGGCCGACGAAGGGTATACCCACGCGCTGCATGTTTGCATCTCCTCGGGCCTGTCGGGCACGTTCAACATGATACGTTTGCTGGCAGCGGAGCATCCTAGGCTGGCCGTGGAAGTGGTGGACAGCAAAATACTCTCCATGGGCGAAGGTATGCTGGTGCTGGAATGTGCCAAAACGCTCCAGGAAACGGGCAGCATCCCGTTGGCAATAGAGCGGCTGCAGCAGGTGCGCGAAACCATGCTGGGCACCTTTATCATCCGCACGCTGGAATACCTGCGCAAGGGCGGCAGGATCGGCCTGGTGGAATCGGTGCTGGGCAATATGCTGAATCTAAAGCCGGTGATCTTTGTTAACGACGACGGGGTGTATCAAACCCTGGCCAAGGCCCGCGGCTTTAACGCCGCCCGCACCGCCCTGCTAGAGGAGTTTAAAACCCGCTATGGCGGCCGCCCGGTGCGCATTTCCGTGGTATACGGTGATGGGCTGGAGGACGCGGAGAATCTGCTGGTGGAGGCCAAAGGCGCGTTGAACGTTACAGACGGTTTTGTGTCCCAGGTGAGCCCAGTGCTCGGCGCGCATACGGGGCCGAGTTTGCTGGGGTTGATTGCGTACGAGGGGTAGCAGGCATGAAGGTAGAATTATCACCGAAAGCGGTCAGATTTTACAACCGGCTAAATGAGCCAATGCGAAGCCGTATTGCCGCCGCACTGCATAAGCTGGAAGAAGAACCGCCACAAGGCGATATCAAGGCATTAAGCGGTGGAAATTGGTTTCGGGTTCGCGTGGGAAAGTACCGCATCCTATTTGTGGTTGCTGATAGCGTTGTGCGCGTGCATGACATAGGTTTGCGTGGGCAAATCTACAAGGGGAGGTGATATCATGTCTGAATTAAGAGCAGAGGTGCAGGAGTACATCGATAATTTATCAGATCAGAAGCTGGCAGCGCTTAAGCCGATTCTTACACTATTGATCGACGAACCTCTGGTTTACGAGACAGATTTGACCGACGAGGAAAAAGAGATCATCCGCCAGGGTGAAGAGGAATACAAAAAAGGCGAGTATGTATCCCTCCAAAGTCTTGGGATTTGAGGGTGAGCGAGTAACTGCAACTGGCCTAGTGAGTTATTCTGCGCATGCTAACTTATGTTTCTCGTGCGATACACTGCATAATAATCTTATTTGTAATCTAGGTAAGATGGTTGTTTTTCGATAATTCTGTCGTATAAATAGGTGAAATATTCTGCGTAGCTATCATTTTTTTCCTTGAAATATTTAATAGTTGGCCTTAGTTTATTGTATAGACGAACAACCGCTAGCCCAGAGGCAGTGATTTTTCCACTATCAACAAAAACCCAAAAAGGTAGATGCTTGTGTTTCACTAGCAAGCCCCATTTATGGAACATGTTTGTTATCATAGACACATGTTTTCTTGCTGCTTCTTCATACTTCTCATCAATTATTGCTCCCTCATTCATGTTATATATAAAGTATCGGGCCTCAATATAACGTGGATTGCCATCAGATGAAAAATATGCGAGAACACTTTCGTTATTCTGATGTTTGCGGCCAAGAAAATTCATGACCATTCCGGTAATACCAGTAATCATGCCGATTATTCCAGGAAGCCAAGTCATGATAACTTGAAGGCCTGCGCCCTGTGTTGGCGTACTCATGTTTCTATTCCTCCATCGTAGTGTACATGTTTCGTTCTTACACTTTCTCTCATCCAGCTCTTTCGAATTGACTGTTGTATAACTCCGCATAGAATCCATCTTTCGCCAGCAGCTCTCCATGAGTGCCCTGCTCCACAATATCCCCATCCCGCATCACCAGGATTAGATCGGCGTCGCGGATGGTGGACAGGCGGTGGGCGATCACAAAACTGGTGCGCCCGCGCATCAGGTTGTCCATGGCCTTTTGGATTTGTATCTCGGTGCGGGTGTCCACGCTGCTGGTGGCTTCGTCTAGTATCAATATTTTGGGATCGGCCAGCACGGCCCGGGCAATGGTGAGCAATTGCTTTTGCCCCTGGGATACGTTGCTGGCTTCTTCATTGAGTATCATTTGGTAACCCTCGGGCAGGGTGCGCACAAAGTGATCGGCCTGGGCGGTTTTGGCGGCGGCCCGCACCTGCTCGTCTGTGGCGTCCAGTTTGCCGTAACGGATATTGTCGGCGATGGTGCCGTTGTACAGCCAGGTATCCTGCAATACCATACCAAAGGCCGAGCGCAGGCTGTCCCGCCGGAAATGCCGGATATCGTGGCCGTCCAGCAAAATCGCGCCGTCGTTTACATCGTAGAAGCGCATCAGCAGCTTTACGATGGTGGTTTTGCCCGCGCCAGTGGGGCCTACGATGGCGATCTTTTGGCCGGGTTTTACCGTGGCGTTGAAGCCGCGGATCACAGGCGTTTGCGGGTCATAGCCAAAGGCCACGCGGTCAAAGGTTATGTCGCCCTGTACATCGGTCGCGTCCAGCGCGTCTTCCGCCTCGGGGATTTCTTCCGTCTCATTCAAAAATTCAAACACCCGCTCGGCGGCGGCCATGGTTTGCTGCAACACATTGGTGATGTTGGCTACCTGGGTGATCTGCTGGGTGAAGGAGCGTGTGTATTGGATAAAGGCCTGAATATCGCCCACGGTGATCAGGCGGATGGAAGCAAAGTAGCCGCCCAGCACGCAGATCGCCACATACGATAGGTTGCCCAGCACATTGGTGATGGGGAAGATGAGGCCGGAAAGAAAGTTGGACTTCCACGCCGACCCGTACAGGGCCTCGTTGTGTTTGCCAAATTCCCGCACCGAACGTTCCTCGCCGTTAAAAGCTTTGACGATGGTGTGGCTGCCCAGCATCTCTTCCACATGGCCGTTGACGCTGCCCAGCAGCCGCTGCTGATCCACAAAATGGCGCTGTGAGTTTTTTACGATGCCGGTTACGACTACTGCGGACAGGGGCAGCATCACCAGCGCTACCAGCGTAAGCTGCCAGCTGATGCTCACCATCATGATGCCTACGCCGATGATGGTGGTGACCGCCGTGATGATTTGTGTGAGGCCCTGATTCAGGGATTGGTTGATGGTGTCCACATCGTTGGTGATGCGGGAGATCACCTCGCCGTGGGTGGTTTTGTCGTAATATCCAAAGGGTAGGCGGTGGATCTTGGCGTTGATTTCGTTGCGCATACGATGGGTGATCCTCATGGTTACGCCCGCCATCACATATCCTTGCAGGTACAAAAATGCCGTGCTTGCCCCGTACAGGGCGATGAGCATACCCACGATTTGCCCCAGCCGGGTAAAATCTACGCCGCCAGTACCGGCCAGGGTGGCCATAACGCCGGCCATCAGTTCGTCGATGGCTTGGCCCAACACCCTAGGCCCTAAAATGGCCAGCACCGTGGCTGCCACGGCCAGGGCCCATACCAGCAACATGCTCCATTTGTGGCCGCCCAAATAACGCACCAACTGTTTTAGCGCACCCCTAAAATCTTTGGCTTTATCGCCGGGCATCAGGGCCATGGGCCCGCCGCCCATGGGGCCTCTATGTCGCTGCTTCATGCTAACTCCTCCCCTAATTCATCTTTCGAAAGCTGGGAAGACGCTATCTCAAAATACAGCGGGCAGGTTTTAAGCAGTTCGCTATGAGTGCCCATGCCCACGATCTGCCCTGCATCCAGCACCACAATTTGGTCTGCGTGCAAAATGGTGCCCACCCGCTGGGCAATCACCAGCACGGTGCTGTCAGCGGCATGTTCCCGGAGCGCCTTGCGCAGGGCGGCGTCGGTTTTAAAATCCAGGGCCGAAAAGCTGTCGTCAAATATCAAGATATCCGGGTCTTTCACCAGCGCCCTTGCGATCGACAGGCGCTGCTTTTGCCCACCGGATACGTTGGCTCCGCCCTGGGCGATCTCGGACTCAAATCCCTCGGGTTTGTCTTCTATAAAATCAAGGGCCTGGGCGATAGAGGCGGCGGCGCGTTGCTCTTCCGTGCTGGCTTCGGACCGCCCATAAGTTAGGTTGGAGGCCACGGTGCCCGAGAGCAGCACGCCCTTTTGGGGCACAAAACCGATGGTATCCCGCAGATTCTTTTGGGTTACTTCCCGTACATCGGCGCCGTTCACCAGTACCTGGCCCTGGGTGGCGTCAAAAAAACGCAGCGCTAGGTGGGCCACCGTGGATTTCCCCGAACCTGTGGGCCCGATGATGGCTGTGGTTTGGCCGGGCAATGCGGTGAAGCTAAGCCCATGCAGCGCGTCTTCTTCGGCCCCGGCATAACGGACGCTTACGTTGCGGAACTCCACCACGCCCCGCCGGGCCGGATCAAAAGCATGGGGCGCTTGGGGATCGCGGATCGTCTGCTCCGTGTACAACACCTCGGCAATGCGCTCCGCCGATACCGCGGCCCTGGGCACCACCACAAATATGATGGCGATCATCATAAAGGACATCAGTATTTGCATGGCGTACTGCATAAAGGCCATCATATCGCCCACTTGCAGGGCGGATTGGCTAATTTGATGCGCGCCCACCCAAATCACGGTGAGCATCACGCCGTTCATCAATAGCATCATCATGGGCCCAATAAAGGCCATCACTCGCTGAATAAATAGGTTCACCCGGCTCAATTCAAGGTTGGCGGCATCGAAGCGCCGGGCCTCGTGGGCTTCGGCGCCAAAGGCGCGGATCACCATCATGCCGCTTAAGTTTTCGCGAGATACCAGGTTGAGCCGGTCGGTAAGCTTTTGGATCAATTTGAATCGGGGCAGCGCCAGCGCCAGGATCACCAAGATGATGCCCACCACGATCACCACCGCCAAAACGATGATCCAGCTCATGGACACCGCCTTGTTCACCGCCATGATTACCCCGCCGATGCCCATGAGCGGCGCATAACAAAGCATACGGATGCCCATGTTCATAAACATCTGCACCTGGGTGATGTCGTTGGTGCAGCGGGTGATCAGCGAGGCGGTGGAGAAGCGGCCAAACTCGGTTTGTGAAAAGCCCTCGATTTTGGCGAAAACCTGGTGGCGCAGGTTGCGGGCCAAACCAGCTGCCGCCCGGGACGAGATCAACCCCACCAGCACCGTAGCCACGCCGCCCAGCAGCGCAATGGCCAGCATCAGCCCGCCGATGCGCAGGAGATACATGGTTTGCATGCGAGTGGTATCGACACCAAGCTCGGCGTAAAATGCCTTGGCAAACAGTGCGCCGGCTTGGGCCAGGATAGGTTCGGGCTGGGCTGCGGCTTTATCGTGGGCCGCTTGTAACGCATCGGGCTCTAGGGCCATGGTCAGCAAGGGCAGGTAAGGATACAACTGCTTTAAGTCCAGGTCTTGCATATCTGCCATGTTGCTTTCTGCAGCGAAGGGGAGTTCCTGCAATGCATTAATGAAAGTCCAGGCCGACAGGCCAAAGGCTCTGTCTAGCGCCGCCCGCTCCTCGGTGTCTAACTGCTTACGAATAAACAGGTTTTCGCCTGCCTGTGGGTAGCGGGAGTCATACATCCTACCGGTTCCATCTTCGTTTTTGGAGGCTATGAGGTTGGGTATCAGTTTGTAGGCGCCGCCTACCAATGTCCGTTCCGCATCGTCTGAAAACATCGTGATGAAGGCCATGCCCTCCTCGCTGATGGCATCAGGCGCTGCGTGCTCAATGCCGCCCTGCTGTATGCCCACGTTTACGATGTCGGACATGTAGTTGGGCAGGCTTAAGTCGCAGATCGCTTGCAAAAACAGCAGCGCGATGGCCAGCAACAGGCCGCCCGCAAATGGCTTGAGGTATCCTTTGAGCTTTAGCAAGGCTGGTTCTCTCCTTGTATGTATTCATGATTAGGATAACATCGTTCGCGGGAAAGTCAACCATCTTTCTACACAAAAACGCCGCACCGGTTACATTCCGATGCGGCGTCAACGAGCCGTTGCGGCTTATCTGGTTTCGTATGTCAAATCCACCGCCGCTTGAATCTGAATCTCTCCGGACATCACCTGGGAGCCCGCGTACTCGGCATCCATCGACATCGACATCTCCGCCTGCACAAAAGAGTTGCGGTGATAGTACGTATTGTAGCCGCTCTCGCGCAGCATCAGCAGCGTGCCCAGCTCCACCCCGGCGGCAGCGGCCATGGCCTCGGCCTTCACCCTGGCCACGGTGATTGCGTCGGTCAGTGCCTCGCGGTAGGCCAGCTCTTCTTCCGAAAAACTGAACTGCATGCCGCCGATGCTATTTGTGCCATGGGCTACCGAGGCATCGATCACCGTGTTGATCATCCCAAAATCCTTAAGCGTTACCGTAAGCGACACGCTGGCCGTGTAGCCCACGATCCGGCGGGCGGAGCCAAAGGTGTTGTAGCGGGGCCACACGTTCAGTTGGCTGGTCCTGATTTGGTTTTCGGGGACATCCAGCTCCTTGAGTGAGGCGATCACGTTGGCGATCACCTCGTTTGCTTCGCTAAGGGCCTCTCTTTCGCTGGCATTTTCCGCCGTGGCGCCTATGGTGATGTCTACGGTATCCGGCGCTACCGTGCGGATGGCCTGGGCACGCACCTCGAGCTGGCCGGTTTGTGCGTAATAGTACACCACCATGTCTTCGCCCCAAGCCACGGTACAGATTGCCGCGCAAATCAGCACCACCACCGCCCCGGCCATCATCCTAATAAGTACCTTCATTGTATGAACCCCTTTCCGATCTCCTTTTTATCTTTTCGATGACGGTTGGACGTACCGGTAATGAGAAAAGTTCCCTGTTCATAGCTCTTTTTCTCTGCTTTTATGGATCTTTGAGAATCACATTTGCGCAAAATTAGAACTTTCTTAGAAGAATCGGGGATACCTTGACAGGCGAGGTATCTTGCGTTATCCTTATGCCACAAACCGGAATTGCCGGACAGAAATGAGGTGACACCTTGTCCCTGACCGCGGACCTGATACGGGGCCACACCGACGCCATCATACTGGCCCACTTGGTAGAGAAAGACAGCTATGGCTACGAAATCAACAAGGCCATTCAAGCCAAGACCAGCGGCGATTACGAAATGAAGGAGGCCACGCTGTATTCAGCCTTCCGCCGCCTGGAGAGGGCGGGCCTGATCACCTCTTACTGGGGAGATGCCACCATCGGAGCGCGCAGGCGTTACTACGCCGTTACGCCCAGCGGCCAACGCTTTTATTATCAAAATCGCGAGGAATGGCAACACGCCAAGCGCATCATCGACGCGCTGCTGCCTTAGGTAACCGACAATCATCTACATAAAATTAGGGAGGATACACCACATGAGCACCAAACTACGCACCTATGTCGATACGCTGTTTGAAGAAGCGCCCACAGCCCCCCATGTCTACGACCTAAAGGAAGAACTCCTTGCCAACCTGGAAGAAAAGTTTGAGGATCTGCTGGCCGCCGGTTACAGTGAGGAAGACGCCTACGCTAGCGTGATCTCCGGCCTAGGCGACGCCGAGAGCCTGATCGCCAGCATGTCCGTGGAACCCGAGCTCCGGGAAATCCCCTATGAAGAGGCACGCAGGCACACCGCGCAAACTGTAGCCTCCTCGGCCTTTTTGTACTGCATTGCGGTGGCGGCGTTCCTGCTGGTGCGGCTGGTGTTTGGCAGCACCCTGGGCTGGGTGGCCTTCTGGGTGATCGCTGCCTTTGCCACCGGCCAGGTTGTGTATCATTATATGACCCGCCCGATTGTGACCGACCGGCCCCGGAGCTCCAAGTGGTCCAAAAAGCGCCGCAAGCAGATCAAGGGTTCCCTTAGCGGCATCCTGTGGGTGTTTACCACCATGGTGTACATGGGCATCAGCTTTGGCTCCCACCAATGGCACATTAGCTGGATCATCTTTTTGGTGGCAACTATTGCTCAGTTGGTGTTAAATCTTGCATTTAAGTTGAGGGATGGTTATGACGAATAAGCAACGAAACGGGTATATGTGGCGCATCCTAGCGCTGCTGGCGATGGCTGCCCTGCTGATTTTTGTGCTGATCCGGGGATTGAAAGGAGCATCTGCGATGTTTGCTTGGTTCGACCATTCCGACGTGGAGATCGTGCTCGATGAACGCTTCGATATCCAAGGCGTGCGCCAGGTAGTGCTGGACGCGGGTTCGCTCACGGTGGAAGTAAAGTCCACCTCGGAGGATCAGGCCCGCCTGGTATTCCAATCCAACCTGCCGCCCGATAAGCGCGCCCAGCTGGCTGTGGAGCGCGACGGAGACACTTTTACCGTGGAGCAGTTACGCCATGTGCGCATCGGCCTTTTCCTAAACGTGCGCGAAAAGCTAACCCTGTACCTGCCAGCCGACTATCAGGAGGCGCTGACCCTGCGCCTGCGCTCCGGCAACCTAAACATGGCCGATGCCCGCCAGCTTTCCAGCCTGGAGGTGAACCTAACCTCCGGCAATGTGGAGATTGGCGACATCGATGCAAAAAACTACGATGTGCAAGCCTCCTCTGGCAATGTGACGCTGGGCAACTGGCGTGGCGAGGGCAAGATGCGGGTTACCTCGGGCAATATCCGGCTGCATTCCCTGGCCGGGGCAGGCCACGAGATACGTTCTTCTTCCGGCACGGTGCGCATCGGCTCCCTGTCCGGCGATACGGCCTTGCATGTCACCTCGGGCACGGTGCGGGTGGAACACTTTGAGGGCAGCGGCAGCATCTCCTCATCGTCGGGCAGTGTGAATGTGGGCATCGATCGTTTGGCCGGCGACCTGAGCATCCGCTGCACCTCCGGCGCTGTCCGCGTCACGGTTCCAAATTCCCAAGCCTTCTATCTAGAGGCCGAGTCCATGTCGGGAAGCGTTAAAACTGATTTCCCTTCCGCCAAGGATGGCAGGCGCACGGTGGCCAGCGTTGGCACTTCGCCGGAATATACCCTGCGCTGCCACACCACTTCGGGGTCGGTTAGGGTGGGTTATCAGTAATCGATGCGCAGATAGACCATATCTACCAATTGCACGCCATCCTCATACATCACATGATCGTAGTGATCCGTAAAAAAGTTGAGCACACGGTGGGATAGCTTAAAGCCGCAACTTTGGTAAAAACCCAGGGTGCGGGGCGTCTCGCCGGTGCCCACAAGCAGCGTACGGGCCTGTGGGCGATACAGCTCACGGACATGGGCCAGCATCAGGCGGCCATACCCCCGGCGCTGATACTGGGGATCGGTGGCCAGGCTCTTTACCTCGTACACACCTTGGCCTTGACTTTCCTCATGGGTCACCACGCAGGTGGTGCACAGCACGCCGTTGTCGTACAGCGCGTAGAGATCACCACGGGCCAAGTAACGGTCGATCATGTCTTCCTGCTCGTCTGCAAGCAGCAGCAAGGGCAGGAAGGCTTTTTTGTTTTGTTGGATCAATCGGATTTCGATGTTCTGTTGATTCATGATTTTACTCCTTCTATTTGCAACGGGATGCGGCGTAAACTCAGCAGGTACCAGGCCAAGCCCACCAGCACCAACCCGCCGCCTAGCATCATTTGCCAGCCCACACGCTCATCAAATAAAAACCACGCCCAGGCAGCCGCGCCGATGGGCTCGCCCAGCAGCGCAAAAGAAATCAGGTCTGCCCTCACAAAACCCAGCGCGTAGGTAAACAAAGCGTGACCGGCCAGGGTGCACACGGCGATCAGCACGCCGATGTAGGGCAGCGAGGCCACAGGCGCGGAAAAGCCGCCCATAAAGGGCAGCGCTGCGGCCAGCATCAGCGCGGTGCAAGCGTATACAAACACCAGGTACCCCATGGCGGGCACATGCCTGCGCACCGCGCGGCCGCAGAGCCAATGGCCCGCCATGGTTACGGCGCCGCTAAGGGCCAGCAGGTCACCCAGCAAGTCGCCGCCGTGCCCGGTGGCAGACAGCAGGCCGATGCCCACCGCCCCCGCCATGGCTGTCACTGCCCCCGGCACAGCCCGCCGGTGAATGGGCTCGTGGAGCAATAGGGCGGAGAATATGGCCACAAACACCGGCTGCGCGCATACCAGCGCCACCGAGGCAAAAGTGCCGGTTTTTTGCAGGGAGGTCATCCAAGCGGTGTAGTGCAACGCAAGAAAAAGCGAGGCCAGCAGGGCCAGGCCCTTCCATTTCCATGGGGCCCGCAGCATGCCGCCCAGCGCGCCGCTGCGCCATGCGGGCACGCCCAGCGTTAGGGCAGTGATGCCCATGCGCAAAAAGGCCACGCTAACCGGCGTAGCCCCGGCCATAAGCGCCAGTTTTACCATCGGCCCGCTAACGGACACGCTCACAACGCCCAGGAGCACCAGCCATGTTGCTTTTTGCATGGGTTGTTCTAAGCCTCCGACGCAGATTACATGCCAGTTATCATATATTTATCGTAGCCCAATGTCAACAGAACTTCATACGCATGCCATACCTCATCGGGAATGTGCTGTTCTATTTGCCACCCAAACTTGGGGTACACTTTGATGCGCTGCAAATCGCCCACAATGGTATGGATCAGCTCTTCTCGCGCCGCCTCGCTTTTTCCGTACGTATCAAAATACGCTTCGAAAGAAATATTCGGCGATGTAATAAAACATTTTTGCCGGGGTATGGCTGCTGAAAAAGTCGCGTAGCTTCTTCTTTCCATAAACGGTTTGTGCACCATCAAAAAAGAATCGATGCTAAGACGATCCTTTTCGATCAACGCCTTGGTAAATCGAATGTTTTCCCCGGTATTTGTGGATTTGCTTTCGATGTATATTTTTTCTGGTGGCACACCCAGCCCCATGGCGATTTCGGCAAACTTCTCGGCTTCTGGAACGCGCCACAAGCCTTTTGTGCCCTTGCCCAGCCCGCCGGAGAAAATCACGATATCCCCATAACCCTGCCCATACAATTCCGCGCACTTTGTAGGGATCAGCAAGTCGGGGCAGCCCAAGCCTAAGATACAATCGCACTTTTCGATTGCCTGACCCATACGCAGATAGTCCCATAACTGTTCTACCAAGCGCATTTTATTCATTTGATTGTTCCCCTTGACTAGCGCGCCAATAACTGCGCCCGTCCTTGGTACGTTGGAGCAGGCCGGTATCGCACAAAAAGCGCCGTACCTCCGCGTAGTCCGGCCAAATGGGGGCGATCAGCTCCTTCACCTCCTGGTCGCTATACACCCGCTCGGGCTCAAAGAGGGCAAAGAAGCGCAACATCACCGCGCGTTTTTTGGCGTGGCGGGCGGGCATTTGCGTTAGCTTGCCATCGCGGTAAAAATGCGCCACGCCGTCGTCGCCGCCCTTGGCCACTTTGGCCGGCTTTTGCAGCGTGCTCAGGCCCGCCAAAGACAGCACGGCCAGCAGCAGCCGCGCCTCCCGCTCCCGCTCCCGCAGGGCAAAGCGCTGGTTGCGCAGGGTGGAGACGCTTACGCCCCGTTCTGCAGCCAGCTCGGCGTCGGCGGTTCCGTCCCGCCATCGGCGGATCAGGGTTTTTTGTGTGTCTGTAAGGCCGGTAAGGGCCTTGTCCAGTGCCAGCAGCGCGTCCAGCACCGAGCCGTGGGTTTGGGCCAGATGCTCCGAGGCCTTGGCTTCGTTTGGCGATTGCGCCTCACAAAATAGGCAGCGGTGGGAATTGTCGTAGCCGCGTTGTACGGTATCGCCGTTGGCCACTAGCAGGCGGTTGCGCCAGGATTCTTTCATGAAAACTTCTCCTATCTACAGGATTCATAGATAGGATAGCGTGGTTTGTGAGATGTGTCAAGGGAATCTATGAAAAAGATAGATGAAATTTTCGTCAGCTCTTCAATGCGCCACAAAGGGATGTGAACGCATTGCATGCAAACAGCAAGGAAGCGGGCACATTCTCACAGATGGTGGTGTCTGCCCGGCTTTGTTTGTATAGGTCGCTTGCCATCCTGCCCATTTTTGTTGGTTTTGCATTGCGGTTTTTCGATTTATAGTCTTTTGCTTCATTTATCTGAGGCCTGGGAGGCTCTTGCGACAACCATTCGAACCATGTTTCGATATTTCGCTTTGGAAAAACCAACAACAGCTTATCCGACGCGGCAATTGTAAGCGATTTATCTTTTTTGAGTATTTTGTTCAGTTGCTCCTTTATATCCTCTGGCATGATGTCTTCTTTATCGATATCCAACACGACAACGAGTAGAACATTCTCGGATTTGCGGTTATATTCCTCATAAGCGTTCGGAAAATGCATTTGTACAAATCTGCTTCCTGATCCCGATCCTTCAGGTAGCTCCTTGTAAAGTGTAAACTGCCTATTATCCCTGATCCCCTGTGCCAGTAAAAAGCCTCGGACAAAGTGATAGTGGCTGGTGTCCTCGCACAATACAAGCACACGGTATTTATCAAGATTCTGTGCCATCGCCTGTCCACTCCATCTCGCTTAGTTTATCAAACAATGTATCGGGCGTGTCGGTGCTGTTTTTTTCCGCCACGATTCCCGGCGGATTGCCTACAATTTTGAATATGATCGCTTCTTTGTGATACCAGTTGAGTGTTTTGGGATTGT
This sequence comes from Clostridia bacterium, assembly GCA_009784985.1. Classification (GTDB taxonomy): domain Bacteria; phylum Bacillota; class Clostridia; order Christensenellales; family Aristaeellaceae; genus WQXF01. The sequence continues at coordinate 17,456 of WQXF01000030.1, forward strand.
GGGTAATGAGTATAAACTGAATGTTGCGGTCTTCCCAGGCATCGTGCATGGCGTCTAGCCACGGTTGCAATTCCCGTGGCGATAGGTAGTTTTCCGGCTCGTCGATGATCAGGGTTGATCCGTCGGGCACATATGCCAACAGCGAGTATAATGCGAAGAGCTTTTTTTGGCCGTCGGAGAGTTCGCGTAACGCCAAATCGAAGTAATTGCCCTTATATTTTACGCGTACCTTCCAACGGAAAATGTCGCCGCTGGCGGGGCTACTGTCGGCGATAAAACCGGGGATAAAGTTTTTGCACTGTGATCTGAACAGTTCTTGTTTTTCGGGTTGAAGGGCTGTGCTGTAGGCATGCCAGGCGGAGAAGTTTTCGCCGCGGACACCCAAGCGTTGGGAACCAGTGGAAAAGTCAGCAGCGATTGCGGAAGGATCCAGGTATACGGGAAAGAGACGGGCAACTTGGGTACAGAATTCGTATATGGGCTTGCTGTTTTGCGATCCGGTTCCCAGGGCAGACATGCTCGGATCGCCATGTATTGAAAGGGCTTTGCCATCGGAAGAAAATATTGCCAATTTCCCGCTGGAAAAATCCAGTACGGGAGAAAGGGTCTCACTTTTAACAAAATGTTCAAGAACTTCTTTTTGAACGCAACTTCTCTTTCTTCGGAAATCATACATGATCGTTAGTGAGTAAGCGAAAAAATCATCTTCACTACCCAAAACGAAACCAATGGAGATTGCTCCCTGTTCATCTTCTGCTCCCCAACGACAAAAAACATCAGGAGGAAAAGCCTCCTGCACAGAATGCGCAACATGATCGGAAACATCCGGAATCGCAAGAAAGTTTGTAAGCGCAAAAAGAACTTCGCGCAACGCGCTTTTTCCGCTGCCGTTTGTCCCGCAGATCAAATTGACGCCTTCTGTGAAGTCAAGCTCAAAATCACGGAACATTTTATAGTTATTGATCGAAATTCTACGCAACATCTCCATGGCTCCTTTTTCTTGACATCTTTCCCTACCCCGCATATAATAAAGCAAACCATACCAAAAGGCAAGGAACGGGAGAAGTACCTGCCAAACTGCCCGGCAGAGAGGGCGCGCCACCGGCTGAAAGCGCGCTTGGGGTAAGCGGAGGGGAAGTGCACCCGGGAGCCGCGCACCGAGGGGCGACAATCAGAGTTGCCCGGTAGGATGCGACGTATACGCCGCGTGAAGGCGATGAGCGGGTAAGATGACGCTTTGGTTTTAGCGCGCTTGCCAAGCGGAGTGGAACCACGGGAAACCGTCTCTGGGCAGAGGGGTTTCTTTTTATTTGGAGGGAAAGTTATGTTTTATCGGGTTCGGGAGGATGTTAAAGCTGTGCGCGCCCGGGATCCAGCAGCCAAGAGCGAGCTGGAGGTGCTGCTGTGCTACCCTACGATCCGTGCGTTATTTTGGTATCGGGTAGCGCATCGGTTGTATCAGAATGGCCGCACCACCCTGGCGCGCTGGATCTCCCAGCGCACTGCCAGAAAAACCGGCATTGAGATTCATCCGGGGGCGCGCATCGGGCGCGGCCTGTTTATCGACCACGGCAACGGCGTGGTGATCGGCGAAACCACGGTGATCGGCGACGATGTCACCATCTATCAGGGCGTGACCTTGGGCGGCACCGGCAAGGACACGGGCAAGCGCCATCCCACCGTGGGCGACGGCGTAACCATCGGCGCCGGGGCCAAGGTACTGGGACCCTTTGCAGTGGGCAACCATAGCAAGGTGGGCGCAGGGGCCGTGGTGCTCAAAGAAGTTCCACCCTACTGCACCGTGGTGGGCAATCCGGGGCGCATCGTGCGCAAGGCCCAGCCCGGGGCTGGGGGAGCCGATCTGGATCAGATCAACTTGCCCGATCCGGTCAAAAAGCGGCTGGATGAGGTCAATGCCCGCCTAGATCAGATCGACCGATGTATTGAGTTGCGTTTTGCCGACGCGCAGTGCGAGGAATGCGAGGATAAGGACACGCACTATTGCCCCAAAACATACAAGGAGGATGAAGCCGATGCGGATTTTTAACACGCGTACGCGAAGCAAGGAGGATTTTGTGCCCCTGGCGCCCGGCAAGGTGGGCATTTATAGCTGTGGCCCCACGGTGTACAACTACTTTCATGTGGGCAACGCCCGGCCCTTTATCGTGTTTGATACGCTGCGCCGCTACTTGGAGCGCCGGGGGTACGAAGTCAATTTTGTGCAGAATTTTACCGATATCGACGACAAGATGATTCAAAAAGCCAACGAGGAAGGCATTACCGTACGGGAGTTGGGCGAGCGGTTTATCGCCGAGTATTATAAGGATGCCGATGGCCTGGGCATCAGCCGCGCCAATATGGCTCCGAAGGCTACCGAGCACATCGCCGAGATCGTGGCGCTGATCCGTCGGCTGGAAGAAAAGGGGCTGGCCTACGCTTCGGACGACGGCGTGTACTTTGATACCCAGCGCTTTGCCGGGTATGGCAAGCTGTGCGGCCAGAACCTGGAGGATCTGGAGTCCGGAGCGCGCGTGGGCGTGGGGGAGAGCAAGCGCCACTCCATGGATTTTGCCTTGTGGAAGGCCATGAAACCCGGCGAACCTGCCTGGGAAAGCCCCTGGGGTACGGGCCGGCCCGGCTGGCACATTGAGTGCTCGGCCATGGCCATGAAGTACCTGGGCGACACCGTGGACATCCATTGCGGTGGACAAGACCTGGTGTTTCCCCATCACGAAAACGAGGTCGCCCAGTCCGAGGGGGCCACGGGCAAACCCTTTGTGCGCTACTGGATGCACAATGGTTTTATCAACGTGGACGGCAACAAGATGTCCAAATCCGAGGGCAACTTTTTTACCGTGCGTGATATCGCAAAAGAATTTGATCTGGAGGCGGTGCGCCTATTTATGCTCTCGGCCCACTACCGCAGCCCGATTAATTTTAGCCGAGCCCTGGTCGAACAGGCCCACAGCGCGTTGACCCGTTTGTACACCGCCCGGGATCATTATCGTTTTTTGGGGAGTTCCGCTCCTGATCGTGAGCCTGATGCAGAAGAGATTGTCTTTATAGAGCGAACGAAAACCGCCGTACACGCCTTTGACGAAGCCCTGGCCGACGACTTAAACACCGCCGACGCCCTGGGCAGCCTATTCGAACTGGTGCGTGACGCCAACACCGTGCTTACTGCCCAGAGCGCCGCCTGCGCTGTAGAAGCCGCTTCCCAGGCACTGGAGGTCATGGCTGGGGTACTGGGTTTGCTGACGCGCCAAGAGGAGGCCATCGCCCCAGAGGCAAAACGCTTGGCGGATGTCCGCACCGAGGCCAGAGCCAATAAAAGCTGGCAGGAATCCGACCGCCTGCGGGACGAGTTAAAAGCCATGGGCTACGCCGTAGAAGATACAGCCCAAGGGCAGAAAATACGCAAGCTGATTTAAATTGGCGATTTAATAAAATGCAGGCCCATTTTTCTGCTTTCTTTCATACCATTTTTGTGCTACACTACCTGGCATAAGACATGGTAGCTTTTGCCTTGAAAAAGTTGGCTCGGCGTACAGAGGGGGGCTGAATATGTACTCTCCATTCGCTTACTCCATTCAAATGCAGATCATACTTGCCGTTATAACCTTTATCGAGACGTTTTGCTCCATGTACATACTTTCGAACATATTGCTTGCCGCGCTGGGCCTTTCGGCAAAAAGAAAACAGAAGCTGCTATATGCTTTTGTAACCGGTACGTTGCTTCAGAATGCGTTGACATATTCGCTGTATTTATTTGGCGAAGGAGCTGCGTTTACCCCCGCAGTTCTTCTTTTTGTTGTGACACCCAATCCAATAAGAGGGCTGTTGTTTTATTTTGCCGCCCAAAAAATCTTTCGGCTTACGCCTGTGCGCTCCATCAAGCTGGCGACCTATATTTTTCTTTTTTGGGTTGCTGCCAAGACGCTTAGCAGAATCATCGGCTCCATTTTCTTTGTTCAAGATGAAACCAGCTACAATTTTATGAAAGATGCATTCCAGCAGGTGACATATTTCTTTGCCTTTTTTGTCATCAGCCAGCTAATTATGCGCAATATCAGGCGGGGCCGCATAGACCTTTCCTTTGTAAACAAGCTGTTTTTCGATAAAAAGAAAGAATTCTTTGTATTTTTCTTAAGCGCCACGTTTGCTTTTGTTGTCAGGTATTTTTTGCCGCTGCTGCTTATCGAGCAGATGATCGCCTTTGTTTTATCGCTGGCTATATTGCTCCTGTTTATTGCTATAAACGTTTGTTTGGATTTGATGACCAATTACAGGCAGACCATAGCCAACCATCAGCTGCACATCAGTGCGCTCTTTAAGGGGCTGGAGGATTTGCGCGGCATAAAGCATGACTTTAACAACATTCTCAATACATATAGCGGATACCTGGAACTCAAGGAATATGATCGGCTTAAGCGTTACCACGCGTCCATGGTATCAGCCACCTCCCAAGCCGGAGATGTGGGGGAGCTGGCGCAAAGAATGCATGAGAATCCCGCCATTTTAACTTTGCTGATCAACAAAAAAGAATATGCTGAAAAGATGAATGTGAAGCTGATATTGTCGCTAAAATGCAAAATGGACAATTTTTATATCGATGATGTGGATTTATCCCGGATTTTATCCTGCCTGCTGGACAATGCCAACGAGGCGGCAAGCGATTCCGGGCGGCGAAGGGTTTTTGTTACGATGGAGCCCAAAACAACAAACTCAAAGCTGATCATCATCGCCAACAGCACGGCGTCCACGATTGATCCAAGTGCGATCATCAACGTTGGGGTTACAACAAAGGATGGGCATGACGGGATCGGCTTAACCATCGTACATAATACGATAGGCAAGTACGGAAACGCGGTTTTTCATATGGGGTATTGCAATTATGAGTTTTCGTCTTATCTTGAGCTGAAGGAGATGGCATAGGATCTGTCACCCAATAAAAACCAAAACTTGACTTCTTAATAAATCTGTAATACAATTCTCCCGTAAGCGTAACATATTCGCGAAAGAGGGAGAGTATATGACGAAGTGCGGCGCTTACCAAAGATACATGGCGCGAAGTTTTGCGCTGATTTTGGCGGCGGTGCTTTTTGGCCTTTGTGGCCTGGCGGCGCCCACCGTTGCCCACGCCCAAGGCGATATTGGCGCCACCGCCTATGTGCGCGCCACAAACCTTATATTGCGCAAAAGGCCACAACCCAATGCTTCGCGCATCACCCAGATCAAACAGAATGAGGCCGTGACCATCCTGGAGTACAGGGGCGAGTGGGTGTACGTGGCCTACAAAAGGCATAAGGGATTTGTAAAGGGCGAATTCCTTACGTCAAAGCCCCCCGTTGCCGCTTCTGCGCCAGCCCCAACCCCTGCCCCTGCGGCCAGCGGCGGCCAGGCGGTCGCCCAGAGCGCCTCACTGCGCTCCGGCGACCGTGGCGAGGCGGTGCGTGAGCTGCAACGATTGCTGATTCAGGCAGGATATACCCTTGCTGCCGACGGGGTATTTGGCAAGGGCACCTATGACGCGTTGATCTCTTTTCAAAAGAGCAACGGATTAAAAGTAGACGGCTTGGCAGGCTCCAGAACAATGGAGCGGCTTCGTTCGAGTTCCCAGGCTACTCAGGCCCCAACCCAAGCCTCCACTCCGGCGGAGACCCAGGCCCCGGAGCGATCACCGGATTCGGCCCTTCGGGTGGGCGACCAGGGCGAGGCCGTGCGTGAGTTGCAAAAATTGCTGGCAGGCGCTGGTTTTAGCATAAGCACCGACGGTGTGTTCGGCACAAATACCCAGAGGGCCGTGGTCTCCTTCCAGAGCAGGAACGGCCTTGCTGCCGACGGCCTGGCGGGAAAACAAACCTTGGCGGCATTGCGCAACCCATCGGCAGCCAACGCAGCCACCAAAGTGGAGTTGCTGGGCTGGTGGAACGGCGGTTCCAGGGCCTTTCCCGTTGGCGCAACGGCCACGGTGGTGGACGTGCGTACCGGCGTCCGTTTTTCCGTAAAGCGCTGGGGCGGCATCAACCATGCCGACGTAGAGCCGGTTTCTAAAGACGACACCGCCGCTATGAAAAGGGCCTACGGCGGCCAGTGGAGCTGGGCGCGCCGCCCGGTGTGGGTGCTGGTGGGCGGGCGGGCCATCGCTGCCTCCATGAACGGCATGCCCCACATGGGTTCCAGTATCGGCGGCAATAATTTTCCCGGCCACTTCTGCATCCATATGAAAGACAGCCGTCTCCACGCAGGCAACCGGGTGGACGCGGAACACGCTGCGGCGGTAAACGAGGCTTACAATAAGCGAGCGAACTTTAAATGAATAATTCCTCCCAAAGCCCGTCCACAGCCGCGATTTCCCAGCGGATGCGTTGGATCAGATTGGTGTCCGGGTCCACGTAGATATCGCAGATGGCAAAAGCGCCGCCCTCGGTACGCGCGGCCAGGCGCACCAGCAGCGTATCGCCGGATGGCAGGATTACGGCATAAGGCTCCTCGGGCAATCCCCCGGTTGCGATACCCGCGGCGTAAAGCAGCACAAAATCCTCGGGAGGCTCCTCGTATGCCTCTTCAGGTTCTTGATTCGTTGCTGGGATCACCTGATAAATATCTTCTAACGTGTCGCCTACCCGCAGGCCCCTGGGCCCAGCCCAGCCAGCGCTGCGGATGTCCGCCCCGGTCAATCGCGCAGGTTCGCCGGCAAAACGCAGCGTTACGCCTCCCAACTCGAATACCTGCCCTCCATCGTGCTCGCTCTTGGCGGCCGTGGGTTCTTGTATGGCCGAAGCTTCTACTCCAGCGCGATACGGCCCGGCAGCCAGATCGCCGATCTGCATGGGTGTTGAGGCATCCCAGCCCGGCCTGCCGGGCAGCGCCCAAAACAACAGGGCCAGGGCCAAAGCCAAACCCAACAAAGCCACCCCGCATATGATCAAGGATAGTCGGCGCTTTGCCCGGCGCTTCGCTTGCAGGCTGGAACGGCTACTGCGACGTGTACGTGTCATGAAAAATCCCCGCCTTATTTTTTGAATAAAATGTTGAAATACATCGTCTATAGTATATCACGCGCAAATATGTTGCGGCTAGCAGCATTTTTCTGCTATAATACAACAAGGTGCACAGTGCCGCTTCGGAATCCCCCCGCCACTGCGGTGGCCCTCTCCTCAATTCGCCATTGTCGCGCTGTGCGCTCTGTGGCTCATTGGCCTTCC
>WQXF01000031.1 GCA_009784985.1 Clostridia bacterium
CAATGGCGAAGGGGTCCCACCTGTTCCCATTCCGAACACAGAAGTTAAGCCCTTCTGCGCCGATGGTACTTGGCTGGAGACGGCCCGGGAGAGTAGGACGCCGCCGGTTTCCACAAAAACCACACCCGCGGACAGTTTTTCTGTCTGCGGGTGTGGGCTATATTGCGATATTGCCTTCAGATATCCATACGTGCTATAATTCCTGAAAACACCTGGAGAGATGAAAATGAAAGAAATAATGAGCTATTTGCATAGACTCTTCTTAAATTTCGAGAGAATAGAAGCATTGCTTATGGTGCCGACCATCATTGTTTCTGGTATCCGCTGGCTGATCAGGCGGCGAGATGATTCTGAGTAGCGATAAAAAGCGCAGATGATGTTCCAGAATAAAAAGTGCAAAAGTAAAGCAAAAAGAAATTAAATTTTGAACTTCTAGGAAATTTCTGTCTGCGGGTGTGGTTTATATTATATGGAGAGCTAATCGCTAAGTTTTATTATGCCGAAGGGCTGTGTGAAGGCTATGCCGGTATCACTCTTTAGCTGTGCCCGAACATAGTTCATTTCGCTTTGATGATCAGTTAACGTAAGGGTTTCCCCTAGGGCAATGATTTCCCCATTTGCTATCCACTCAATGGTTGCATAGTTATCACCGGTGATCGTTATGTAATTATTGCCTACTTCAATGTTGGAGATGCTTGGGGTTTCCTGTTCAAGCAAATACAGTGTTCTTCTGTCACCTACCCCAGGCATATTGGTATGCTTTCCATCGCTATAGATCGTTCTGTTGATAAAATCCACACGCGAAACCCGAGACACAGCATAAAACGTACCAGATTTCATTGCATTTCTGGTTGCTCTTTGTGTTAGCTCCGGCATGAGCATCATGTTCCAGGCGTATCCGATGGCATCCAATGTGTGCGAGTCATCGGTTGCAAACCCCCACACGGGATGTTCTGGCATGGTTTGCTTCAAGATTTCGTCCCACAGAGCCCTATCTACGGAAGATATCCAGTCCAAGGCATTCACAATCTCCATTCCTACACAAGAAGGAAGCGTCTTAAAGAAGTTGACGTATCGTGGGATATAACGATGCTTCCGTGAATCTCTAAGGCCGGCAGCGTCTCTGGTGCCAGTTGGACTGCTGCTTACAGATTTAAACGCCTCCATGTAGGCTCCTGGATGGGCTATAAAAGAAATGCCTCCTGCCCTTTCGACATCAGCCAGTATATCCGCGGTTCTTTGCCCTCTTACATTCCTAAAGTCAGCCCAGAATGAGTTGACATGATTTGCAATCGATTGTTCAATGCCAAAAGGGATACCAATCATGCTTTTGCCGCCGTCCACATTGTCCGGCGCCCATGTTGCCAATCTATTATGATCGGTTATGGCAAGAATGTCGTACCCCTTGGATCGGTGGTTCATGATTACTTCTTCTAAAGATCCATAACCATCATCGGAGAGGTTGGTGTGCGCATGGAGATTTGCCTTATATTGGCCCCACTGCGCCCAATCAACATCCCTATAAGGATTGATAATGATAAAATCTGCTTTTGCAACTGTTCCTGCTAGTATTGTGAGTAGAAATATGATTGATAATAAACGCTTGATGGTTCTTGCCCTCCTTCAAAATATATATCTACGTGCAAAATGTCACCACACGCGTAATCCCTCTCTTGCCAAGTGAATGGGAATGATCTCATAGCCCTTTTGCACCAAATCATCTGCCAGTTTCCGCTTCATGTGCATATCACCATCGGTAAAAACCGTAATGGTACCCCCGTTGCCCCCTGCGCCATTCACCTTGCACCCAAGGGCGTTGTAGGAATTGCATATTTCAATGATGTCTTCGAACTTTTCGCACACCAAAAGGGGATGCATCTCCCGCTGAATTTGTGTGTTTTGATTCAGGCATGCCCCGAATCCGGCAAAATCCTGGGCACACAGGCTCACTTTGGCCATGGATGCAAGCTTGCGAAGCTCTACGATGTAAGGGGAATCCTGGGCGTGATCCCCCAGCTTTTCGATTACTTTGGTGTGGATGGCGCTGGAATCATGGGGAAAACCGATGTATACAAGCATCAACCGTCGCTCCAACTCCCATAGAACCCGATCCGGCAGTTTTAGGGGAGAAACAACGGCATAGGGGTATTCCCGCATTTCAATATAATTGACGCCCCCAAAGGCTGCGCACAACTGATCTTGTATGCCACTTTGTTTTCCGAGCTTTACGGTTTCCACTTCGTGGGCCAGCCTTGCCACCTCGGCCACGCTTAAGTGCCCTTGTGCTAGGGCGTCCAGGGCGCCAATCAGGGCTACGGTTAAGGCGCCGGACGTACCTGTGGATGCTCCGGGGGGCATGTTGGAATAGATGTTTACCTCACAGCACATGTCCTTGGGGATGTTGACGCTGTCGATGGCGGCTTCAATCAGCGGATACTTGCCGTAATGGATATTCTGGGGATCGAGGGAAAAAGTATCGGCATAGTTCTCTAGATTAACGGTGAGGCGGTTTTGGTCGCCCTTCGGGGGCGAGACTTTGATTTGCACCTCAACGTAAGGGTAGACGGCTATGTTAAAAATGCAGCCGCTTTTGGCAAACCATGTATCCGTCCAGCCGCCAACATCGCATATCCTGGTTGGGGCAACGGCATTGATGATTCGGGTGTTGGACATACGTACCTCCGTGTCGCGATTCGTTTTATTATGTCATATGAGAGAAAAATGTGCAATATTTATTTGACATGGAAATGGATTACAATCACGCCTCTGTTTTGCCTGTTCAGCATCTATTTACGATATAATTCTTATTTTTATTTCGAAAAATATGTTGTTCTGATTCCTAATCTACTACAAGTTGATTCGCAATATGCTTACCCACCACATATTGTGTATCGGACAAGAGTTTTGGAAGTCAAAATGGAAGAAATGCTCGGAATCCACAAGCTTTTAGAGTGCTTTCTATTCGAGTGAAAGCTCTTTGCAAAGGCTTTACATGATGTTGATACTTGCAAAACATTTAGGAAAAATATTGACACATTACACTTCGTTAGAATATAATAAATTACGGAGGGAAGATTGTGGTATTGCCTTTAGTCAAGAGAGAGGAGTGGGATTAATGAAAACAGAAAGGCAAAGTGAAAGCAAGGAAAGCAAGTCATGTGTTGGAAGAGAATCGACCTACAATCCCCCCGAGCACCTATATGCTACTGGTTCCGCGACGCTTAGTGACCTCGAGTATCAACTCAGAAATCCTGCCCCAGTGACCCCGCCGTTTCCCCTTACGTTTGCATTGGCACAGTGGTGGTAGTTTTTTCTTGATTCTCTGGTTTGTTGAAGGCGTGTTACTGTGTGCACGGGAACGCGCCTTCAATGGTGTCTAAAACTCGTGATTCATTATAGGAGGAACCACAGAAAGTTATATCGCTGGTAAGAGTTTGTAGGAGGAAAGATTTCTAAGCTCTTTCGGTTAATAGGCAAACAAATAAAAGGAAATTCAAGTCGGGATTCCAGTTGACAATCCCCCCAAATCGCACTATACTATCGTAAGTCACAAATTGTTCGCAATGAAGGAAAGAGTAAGCGCGCCGCAATATCCGCAGAGAGCCGGGGCAGGTGAAAACCGGCGATGGAGCGCGTGCCGAACATGGTTCCGGAGCGATTGCGTCGAACGGGAGGGCTTCTCCCCTTAAGCGCGGCGGGTGAGCCCGATACAGCTCGTTCGAGGCTTGGCTTTTCTGTTTAGAGAGCGCCGGGCGAATCAAGGGTGGTATCACGGAAAGTTCCGTCCCTCGTACAGAGGGCGGTTTTTTTATGAGGAGGGTTCTTCGAATGCCAGACAAAAAAACCTACTACATCACCACACCCATCTATTACACCAGCGGCAAGCTGCACATTGGCCATAGCTATAGCTCGGTAGCCGCCGATACCATGGCGCGCTTCAAAAAGCTCACCGGCTACGACGCGTACTTTTTAACCGGCACCGATGAGCACGGGCAAAAGGTGGAGCGCCGCGCCGCCGAAGCCGGCGTAACGCCCCAGCAGTTTGTAGACGAAATCGTGGCCGGCATCAAGGAGCTTTGGGAGCTGATGGATGTTCAGTACGACGACTTTATCCGTACCACTGAACCGCGCCACGAAGTCATCGTGCAAAAAATCTTTAAGCAGCTATACGATCAGGGCGATATCTACAAAAGTGAGTATGAGGGCAAGTATTGTATCCCCTGCGAGGCTTACTGGACGCAGTCCCAACTGCTCGAAGGTGATCTGTGCCCCGATTGCAGCCGCCCTGTGGAGGTGGTGCGCGAGGAGTGCTACTTTTTCCGCCTTTCGAAGTATCAGGATTGGCTGATCCGGTACATCGAGGAGAACCCCGAATTCATCCAGCCCGTGTCCCGCGCCAACGAGATGCTCAATAACTTTTTGCGGCCTGGCTTGCAGGATCTGGCCGTATCCCGCAACACATTCACCTGGGGTGTGCCCGTAGATTTTGATTCCAAGCATGTGGTGTACGTGTGGATCGACGCCCTAAGCAACTACATCACCGCCCTGGGATACGGCACCGACCACAACGAACTGTATCAAAAATACTGGCCCGCCGACGTGCATTTGGTGGGCAAAGAGATCGTACGGTTTCACACGATTATTTGGCCCATTTTGCTGCACGCCCTGGGCCTGCCCCTGCCCAAGCAGGTGTTTGGCCACGGCTGGCTGGTGCTGGACGGCGGCAAGATCAGCAAATCCAAGGGCAATATAGTCGATCCGGTGCTGCTGTGCGGCAGGTATTCCAGCGATGCCATCCGTTATTACTTGCTTCGGGAGATGCCCTTTGGTTCCGACGGCGCTTTTACCAACGAAGCCCTGCTCAACCGCATCAATGCCGATTTGGCCAACGACCTGGGCAATTTGGTAAGCCGCAGCGTGGCCATGGTAGAGAAGTATTTTGACGGTGTGATCCCTGCGCCCGCCGAGCTTACTGAGCTTGAAGAGGCGCTTCGGGATCGGGCCCTGGCCCTGCCTAATCTGGTGGAAAACCACATGAATGGGCTGCAATACTCAGGGGCGCTGTCGGAAATCTGGAAGCTGGTGGGTGAGTGCAACCGCTATATCGACCTAACGACGCCCTGGCTGCTGGCTAAAAATCCCGAAGACCGGCCTAGGCTGGGCACGGTGCTGTACCATCTGCTGGCCTGTGCCCGTGTGGTGGCGGTGTTGGTATCGCCCTTTATGCCCCGTACCCCTGCCCGCATCTTTGAGCAGATTGGCATCGCGGACGCCGCCGCCCAAGATTGGGCATCCCTGCGGGACTTTGACCGGCTGGTGATTGGCGGCAAGGTGCAGAAGGGGGAGGCCCTTTTCCCGCGCATCGATGTGCCTGCCGAGCTGGCTGCCCTCCAGGCAATGCAGCCCACTCTAGAACCGCCCAAAGATGAAAAGCCCGAGATTACCATCGACGACTTTGCCAAGATCGACATGCGGGTGGCCGAAGTAATTGCCTGCGAAAAGGTGCCCAAGGCCGATAAGCTGCTGCAATTCACCTTAAAGGTGGGCGGGGAAACCCGCACCGTGCTCAGCGGCATCGCAAAGTATTACGTGCCTGAAAAATTGATCGGCAAAAAAGTGGTGCTGCTGGCCAACCTAGCGCCACGGAAGATTCGGGGCATCGAATCCAAGGGTATGCTGCTGTGCGCCGAAGATGATCAGGACAATCTGTGCCTGCTCACCGTAGACGGCGATATCGCCTCGGGCAGTGGGATCAGCTGATGAACGCCCTTTTTGACAGCCACGCCCATTTGGACGATCCACGTTTTGACGAGGATCGGGATGCCCTGATTGCCGATATGGCCCGGCAGGGTTTGTTGTGCGTGTGCGTAGGCTCCGATATGCCCACCTCCCAGGCCGCAGTGGCCTTGGCCGGGGCCCATCCCGGCCTGCTGTGGGCCAGCGTGGCGGTGCATCCCCACTGGGCAAAGGACTTTGTGCCTGCGGATGTGGAGCAACTCAAGGCCTGGGCGGCCCTGCCCCAAGTGGTGGCGCTGGGGGAGATGGGCCTGGACTTTCACTACGATCTGTCGCCCAGGGATAAACAACGCGAGGTATTTGCGCTCCAGCTGGAGTTGGCCTGTGTGCTGAATAAACCGGCCATCCTGCACGTGCGCGAAGCCCATGGCGAGATTCTGGACACCCTTAGGGCGCGGCGAGATCGATTGCCTGCCCTGATGCTGCACTGCTACTCCGGCAGTTGGGAGAGCGAACAGGAATATATGGACATGGGGGCGATGATCTCGTTTGCCGGTTCGGTCACCTTCAAAAAGGCGGCGAATCTGCAAGAGGCGGCGCGGCGTATTCCCTCTGATCGTTTGATGATCGAGACCGACAGTCCCTATCTTGCGCCTGAGCCTGTGCGGGGCCGCCGAAATGATCCAAGGAATGTGGCTCACGTGGCAGCGTTTTTGGCAACACTGCGTGGTGAGGAACCGGATGAAGTGGCGGCGTATACGAAACGGAATGCGTTGCGGTTTTATCGGATTAATATGGAGCAAGGATGATGCGCAACATGCCGATTTCTCCGCGCGAGGTTCTGCGCAAACACAGCTTTGCCACCAAACATAGCCTGGGCCAGCACTTTTTGTTTGACGAAGACTTGCTGGCGCATTTGGTGGAGCTTGCGGGCATCACAGCCGAAGACGACGTGCTGGAGATCGGGCCGGGCAGCGGCACCCTCACCCGGCAGTTGGCTGCCCACGCACGCCGGGTGCTGGCCGTGGAGATCGACCGGGACTTGCTTTCGATCCTAGCCGAAACCCTGGCCGATTGCCCCAATGTGACCGTAATTCACAGCGATATTTTGCACACCGATGTGGCACCGCTTTTTGCCGGGCGGTTTAAGGCTTTAGCAAATCTGCCCTACTATTTAACCACCGAGTTGCTCACCCGCCTGCTTACCGCCAAATTGCCCATGGATACCCTGGCCGTGATGGTGCAAGCCGAGGTGGGGGATAAGATGATCGCCGAACCTGGTGCACCGGAATACGGCCCCCTGGCGGTGCTGTGCCGTTACTTTGCCGATACCCGCAAGGCGCTCCGTGTGCCTGCAGGCCGCTTCTCGCCCCCGCCTAAGGTGGATTCCGTGTTTATGCGCTTGGACATACGTGCCCAGCCGCCCGTTGTTTGCGAGGATGAGGCGTTGTTATTGCGTGTGATTCGTTGCGCCTTTGCCATGCGCCGCAAAACCTTGCTCAACAATCTGCGGGCGGGCTTTGGGCTGGACAAAGCCGGAGCGCTGGATTGTGTGGGCGCCGCCGGGTTATCAACCGATATTCGTGGGGAACGTATGTGCCTGGCCGATTTTGCCGCGATAGCGACGGCATTGATAAAAATGCAAGTTTCAAAATCGATTCCTTCAAAAACATGAAGAGATCAATTGAGAAGCCTATTTTCTTGCAGGAATATCCCGCGGCATCGTCGAATAAGGATTTTAAATGATCAGCAAAGGAGAAACAATGTGGCAATACTGAGTCAAATTCAATTTCCGGAGGACATTACCCGCGTTATCACCAACTGCAAAAGTGTTACGGTGCCCAAAGAAAGATCGGATTTTGTTCCCCTGGCCCTAGGCGGTGCGGATTCGGATCGTTTTGAGGTCTGTTACGACGTGGGCGGAACCATGGTATCCGAGGCAAATGTGGTGCGGTGCAAAAACGGCGTAGCTGTCAATTATACCGAGGATTACATGCGCCGCAGGGACCCCGATTGTCTGATTGTGGCCGACGAACAGCCCACCGACAAGCCCAGGTATCAGGATGTATACAAAAAAGACTTCTCTGCGTTAAGGGAAGATACCCTTGCTTGGCTTGCCCAGCAAGATTTGATCGTTGTGCCCTTTTTGGCAGGCGGGCGGGACAATGGATACCAAGCCGCCTTGATCGCGCCGGTAAACGCCACGTTTTTTGCCTGCGGCCTGGCGGGGCTGCAGCACTTTATCAATATCGACGAGCACAAAGGCCCCTTTGTGCCAAAGGTGATTATCTTTTTAGCGCCCCCCTTCCGGCATACCCATTTTGACGGCAAACAAATCGTGGTGCACAATCGTACGCCGGATATGTACGAGATGTTTTCGTATAACCTATATCCGGGCCCCAGCGCCAAAAAGGGCATCTACGGGTTTTTGTTGGATATCGGCGAACGGGAAGGCTGGGTAACCGCCCACGCTTCCGCCGTAAAGATCATTACGCCCTATGAAAACGAAATCGTGTTTATGCACGAAGGTGCGTCAGGCGGCGGCAAAAGCGAAATGTGCGAAAGCATCCATCGTGAGCCCGACGGAAAGATCGTATACGGCCAAAACCTGGCCACCAAAGAAAAGTTTTATCTTAACATCGAGGAGCCCTGCGAGTTGTGCCCTGTGGCCGACGACATGGTGCTTTGCCACCCCGACATGCAAACCGTGGGCAAAAGGCTGGTGATCAAAGACGCCGAAGACGGATGGTTCCTGCGTGTCGATCACATCAAAGAATACGGAACCGAACCCTTCCACGAAAAGATATTTACCCATCCTTCCGAGCCGCTTATCTTCCTGAATATACAGGGTGTGCCTACGGCTACCTGTTTGGTGTGGGAGCATACCATTGATTCCGACGGAACCCCCTGTCCCAACCCCCGGGTTATCCTGCCCCGCAGGCTGGTGCCAAGGGTTGTGTCCGAACCTGTGGAGGTGGATGTGCGCAGCTTTGGTGTCCGCACGCCCCCCTGCACCGCGGAGTTGCCCACTTATGGCATTCTGGGCATGGTGCAATTTTTGCCCCCCGCCCTTGCCTGGCTGTGGCGGCTGGTGGCCCCAAGGGGGCACAACAACCCCAGCATCATCGAAACCGAAGGCATCACAAGCGAGGGTGTTGGCTCCTACTGGCCCTTTGTTACAGGCAAAATGGTGAATCACGCCAATCTGTTGCTGGAGCAGATTCGCAATTCGCTGGCCACAAGGTTTGTGCTGATCCCCAACCAGCACATTGGCTGCTATAAAGTAGGCTTTATGCCCCAGTGGATCATGCGCGAATACCTGGCCAGGCGTGGCAGCGCTAAGTTTAAACAGGAGCATCTGGTACCGGCGCGGTCTTCGCTGCTTGGGTATTGCCTGGATCAATTGAAGGTAGACGGCCAGTATATCCGCAAAGCCATTCTGCGCCCTGAAACCCAGGCAGAAGTGGGGCTTGAAGGTTATGACAGGGGCGCGAAAATACTGAGCAACTTTATCAAGCGGGAAATCGCCAAGTTTAACGTGCCCGAGCTGAGCTCTATGGGCCAAGAAATACTGGCGTGTTGTTTAAACGACGCGCCGCTGGAAGAGTATCTGCGTATTATCCCCATGCGGTATTAACCGAAAACCTTGTTGTAGGGCGCGATGCCCCGGCGCGCCGAGGGCGTCGCGCCCTACATATATGCTCACCGTTTCAGTTTGCCTGAACAGGGTTTTTGGGGTTTGCAATTCGAAACAGAATAGGTGGGCCGCCTGCATTGCTCTTCGCAGGGCGGACATATGCGAGCGAAGTAGTGGCTGCGCTTTTTAAACGCGGGGCGCTTGGTCGGCGGCTCGGGGCACACCGGACATTCCGGGCAGGCTATGGGCGCATAACTACAGAAACAAACCGTGGTCGCCTCGCCCTTCCCCTTGGATTCCGCCGTGATGCCCAGCATCTGCATACGATCCGGTTCCTCCATATCTTGCATCACCACCGCACACACATCGGAAGGAACGGTACGCAATGTCAGATGATAGCAGTTGGCCCAGACATTCTGTGGGAACGATATGTAAAAGCGCTGGCCGCTGGATGGCGCTGAGATGGGTGCATAAGCCTCATCCACCAAAACAGGGGGCGCGGACGGCGCCTCTTCGGCGCAACTGGCCTTGATAGAAAGGGTAAAGGGCTGCCGGGCGTAAACACGCAGCGGGCCAAAGAGCCAGCCGTTTGGTCCCTGCATCATGGCCTGATCGCCGCAGACCTCCAAGCAGGCAATGCCAGGAATCGACGCTACCCGGCAGCCGCTTCCATCACAAGGGAGTGGCTGCATGATTTCCTGGGCGGCCTCCAATGATCGTCGGTACAGCGAGGCCACCGTCTGCTCCAAGCGCTCGCTTTTGGGGTGGATTGTCTCTGTGCCGCAGGCGAAGAACCTCCAGCCATCGGGGTTTGCCGGATCGGGCGGATCAAATACCGACCAAATTGCTATTTGCGCTGCGGCATAGGCATCGTTTTCGTCTAGGGTTGGTGTAGAGGAGGCATTCACACTGGCCTCGTTAAACTGCTCCGCGACAGAGATAGCCGGATACACATGTTGTAGCAGCCAGGCCAGCTGGATGCGCTGGGTGGCGGTGGTGTCCGGGAGGGCGTGGGCCACATCAACGCTGCGGTAACGGCGATCCCCGTGTACCGGCCCGGTTTTCCCCTTTTGGATGCAGTAGGCCGCGCGCTTTGACTGCCCATCGGGTGTGAATGAAAACTGCCATATGTTTTGAAACGACTTGGTGTAATAGGCGCTTTGCGGAAATACGGCGCAATAATTGCCCTGGGTTCCGCTGGCACTGCCCAACAAGGCGCCCTGTGCATAGCAGGGGAAACGCCCCGTGCTGTGATTGACTTTGGTCTCCATATATCATTTCGCCCCTCGCGTTTTTGATGCTTTAGCGTATGACCAAAACTCCCCCTTGTGACCGCAATGGGTAAAAGGTATAATATATTGCAGATCATTGCCGAGTCAGGGGGCGAACAGGTGGCGTATTGCGAAGTGATCGTGGAGATCGCGCACGAGCAGGTGGATCGTGTGTTTACCTACCGTGTGCCCCAGGGCCTGGTTTTGCAGCCCGGTACTCGGGTGCTGGTCCCCTTTGGCCCCCGCAAGGTAGAGGGGTATGTGATCCGGCTGCTTTCGCAAACTGATTTGCCCGAAGCCCGGATCAAGGATGTGTTAAGCGCCCTGGAAGGCTACCCGGCGCTGCTCCCCCACATGATGGAGTTGGCCCTGTGGATACGGGATCGTTCCCATTGCCCGCTGGTAGAGGCGCTGCGGCTGATGATCCCGGCGCAGATGCGGGGCGGGCGGATTCGGGAGCGCACCCAGGCTTGGTACGCCCTTTCGGATGGGATTGAGGATATCGACGCCTGCGTGGAAAGCCAGCGGCGCGCCCCCAAGCGCCAGCGGATCCTACGTGCATTGCAAGGTGGCCCCCTCTCCGGCGAGTTGCTTGCCCAGCAGGTGGGGGAGCCGGGGGAGGCGCTCCGGGCGCTGTGCGAACAGGGCTTAGTGGAGCGCTACACCGAAGAGGTGCTTCGCCGCCCCTATGCAGAAATGGAGCTGCGCGCCATTCAAGACCCACCCCTTACCGAAGAGCAGCAGCGGGTGCTGGCAGAAATCTATCCCGCATTGGAAGGCGGAGAAGGCCGCTTTTTGCTCCACGGCGTTACCGGCAGCGGCAAAACCGAGGTGTATATCCGGGCTGTGCGCCGATGCCTACAAAGGGGCAAAACCGCCATTGTGTTGGTGCCAGAAATCGCCCTCACCCCCCAGATGGTGGAGTGGTTCCGCTCCCGTTTTGGCCAAGAGGGCGCGGTGTTGCATTCCAGGCTCACGCCGGGCCAGCGGTTTGACGAGTGGCGCCGGGTGCGACGTGGGGAGGCCCGGGTGGTGATCGGCGCCCGCTCGGCGGTGTTTGCACCCACGGAGGATTTGGGGTTGATCATCGTGGACGAGGAGCACGAGACAACCTACCTTTCGGATCGTACGCCCCGCTACGACGCTCGGGAGGTAGCGGCCAATCGCTGCGACCGGGAGGAGGCCACGCTGATCCTGGCCAGCGCCACGCCGGGCATGGGTTCCTTTGCCCGTGCGTTAGAAGGGGATATGACCCTGCTGGAGATGCCCAACCGGGTGCTGGGCCGCCCCATGCCCAGTGTGCAGTTGGTAGACATGCGGGAGGAGTTGCGTGGTGGCAACAAGTCCATCTTTAGCGGGGCATTGATGGAGGCGCTGCGGGATTGCATGCGCCGGGGCGAACAAGCCATGTTGTTTATCAACCGGCGCGGGTACAATACCTTTGTCAAATGCCGGGAGTGCGGGTATGTGGTGAAGTGCGCCCAATGCGACATCAGCATGACTTATCACCAAGCCAGCCAAATCATGCGCTGCCACTACTGCGGCGCTCAAAAAGAGCCGCCCCAAACCTGCCCGGCCTGCAGCGGGGTAAGCATCCGCTACTTTGGCGCAGGCACCCAAATGGTGGAAGAGGCGGTAAAAAAGGCCTTCCCCGGCATCCCGGCGTTGCGTATGGACAATGACACCACCCGCAGCCGGGACGCCCACTACGACTTGCTCTCCCGCTTTGGCAAGGGCGAGGCCCGTATTTTGATCGGCACCCAGATGATCGCCAAGGGCCTGGACTTTCCCAACGTGACCCTGGTGGGTGTGGTGGCGGCCGACTCCACCCTCAACCTGCCCGACTACCGGGCTGCCGAGCGTACGTTCCAATTGGTGACCCAGGTGGCGGGCCGGGCAGGCCGTGCCCAGGCTCCTGGCCAGGTGGTGGTGCAGACCTATGAGCCGGATCATTACTGCATCCAGGCCGCGTCCCGGCAGGACTACCGCGCCTTTTTTGCGGAGGAGATGACCTTCCGGCGGCGGCTTGCCTATCCGCCCTACGCCGCCCTATGCCGCTTGCTGATAGAAAGCCCCGATGAAGATACAGCCCGCCATACCCTGCAAGCCCTTCAAGGCCAAATGGAAGCTTTTTTTCATCGGCATCCGGGTTTGCGGGGCCAGGTGCTGATGGAGGAGGCTACAGAGGCCCCCGTAAAGCTGATCCGCGGCAAGTTCCGTTATCAGCTGTTTTACAAACTGGCCGGCAAACCTGCCGAAGAGACGCTGCAAAAGCTCAGCGAGTTATCGCGGATCGACTGGCAACGGGCCCAGGTATACGCCGAGGTCAATCCAGTGTCGATGATGTAAAGCATCACATAAGAAGGAGAAGGTATATGGCGCTTCGAAAGATATTGCTCAATGGCGATCCTGCCCTGCGTAAGCCTGCGCGCCCCGTAGTAAAATTCAACAGGCGGCTCCACATGCTGCTGGACGACCTAGCCCAAACCATGTACGATGCCACCGGCTGCGGCCTGGCCGCGCCCCAGGTAGGCATATTGCAGCGTGCTGTGGTGATCGACCTAGACGAAGAAGGCAGCGAGCTCATCGAGCTCGTCAACCCGGAGATCATCGCCTCTGAGGGCGAAGACGAGGCCATCGAGGGCTGCCTTTCCATCCCTGATATCCGGGGCCATGTAACCCGCCCCCAAAAGGTAAAAGTGCGCGCCCAAGATCGTTTTGGTGAGTTCTTTGAGCTGGAAACCGAAGGCTTGCTGGCCCGGTGCGTATGCCACGAGATCGATCATTTACAGGGCTGCCTGTACATCGATATCATGAGCCGCCAGGCCACGGAGGAAGAGATTGAGGCCGCAAATGATGAAAAAAAGCAAACCTAATGTATACAAACAAGCATGCTAATGCCAAAACTGCCCACAAGAATCCCTCCACCGCTCACGCGGTTCCCCTCCCTTTAACAAGGGAGGTAGGGCAAGAATGGACAATTTACGTTAGGAATCCTTGCCTCCCTTGCTAAAGGGAGGGGGACCGCCGCAGCGGTGGAGGGATTCCGCCCAGCGAGAAAGGACTGATCAAAACCCATGCGCATCGCCTTTATGGGCACACCGGAATTTGCCGTTCCTAGCCTGGCTGCGCTGCTGGACGCAGGCCGCCAGGTGGTGGGCGTTTTTTGCCAGCCCGACCGGCCCAAGGGACGGGGAAAATCCTTGGCCGCGCCCCCGGTAAAGGTGTTGGCCCAGGAGCGGGGCGTGCCGGTGTTTCAATTTGACAGGCTGCGCGCGCCCGAGGGGATCGAGGCCCTGCGGGCCCTGAAGCCCGACCTGGTGGTCACCGCCGCCTTTGGGCAGATTCTTTCCCAAACCCTGTTGGACATCCCACCCCTGGGCACGGTGAATGTCCACGCCTCATTGTTGCCTGCCTACCGGGGGCCTGCGCCCATCAACTGGTGCATCATGCTGGGCGAGACCGTAACCGGCATCACCACCATGCTCACTGACGCCGGTGTGGATACCGGCGATATGCTGCTGCGCCAGCCCGTGGACATCTTGCCCGGTGAGACTGCCGGAGAACTGTCTGAGCGCCTTGCTCCCATAGGCGCATCGCTTTTACTGCGCACGTTGGACGCTATGGAGCGGGGCGACTGCCCCCGTGCCCCTCAGGATCATGATGCAGCCACCCGCCATCCCATGCTGCGCAAGGAAACCGGGCGCATCGATTGGAGCGCGCCAGCAAAACGAATCGTGGATTTGATCCGGGGCGTGGATCCCTGGCCGGGTGCGTTTACGGGCGCATACAAAATCTGGCGAGCCGAAGCGCTGGATGTGCCTGTGAGCGAACCGCCGGGCACGGTGCTTTGCGCCAACCCAAAGGATGGGCTGGTGATCGCCACAGGCCAGGGTGGGCTGCGGGTATGGGTGCTGCAGGCGCCTGGGGCAAAAAGGATGCCAGCTGCCGACTACCTTAGGGGCCATTCGATGGAGGTTGGCAAACGTTTTGGTGGGGAGGTAGAAGCATGAGCGAACGGCGACGTAAACCGATTCAGTCCAGACCCAGGCAAGAGGAACCAACCATCGCCCTGGGCGCGCGCTTGGTGGCCCTGGATGTGCTCATCGACGTGCGTGAGCGGGACGCCTACGCCTCCCTGGCCCTGGGCAAGCGGCTCACCGCCAGTTCGGCCCTGTCGCCTCGGGATAAGCGGTTGGCCACCGAGCTGGTGTACGGCACGCTGGAGAATCAGATACGGATCGACCACATGCTGGACTTCTTTTTAGAGAAAAAGGACGTGGAGCCCCTGGTGCGGGATATTTTGCGCATGGGTGCGTTTCAGCTTTTCTTTTTGGATCGGGTGCCGGGCAGCGCGGCGGTAAACGAGGCCGTAAAGCTTACCCGCGCAAAGGGTAGGGAGGCGTTTACCGGGCTGGTGAACGCGGTGCTCCGGGGCATGACGCGGGATATCAATCGTGTGACTTATCCTGATCCCGAGCAGGAGCCTGCGCGGTTTCTGTCATTAAAGCACAGCCTGCCTTTGTGGATCGCCGAGCGTCTGATCGAGGCTTACGGGCATGCCCAGGCCATCCAAATCGCCCAATACCGTGATCCTGACGCCACAGTAACGGTGCGCCCCAATCTAGAAAGAACTACAATCGAGGCCTTTGAAGCGTATCTGCGGCGCAGGGGTTTTGCTTTTGAGCCGGGGAGCGTGCCCGGGGCCTATCGAATCAGCAGGCCCGGCGATTTGACCCGGGAGGCCGAATATAGGCGTGGGCATTTTTGCATACAGGGCGAGAGCTCCATGCTAGCGGCCCTGGCTGTGGGCGTTAAGCCGGGCCTAACTGTACTGGACGCCTGCGCCGCGCCGGGAGGAAAAACCGCTCTGCTTGCCGAAGGGATGCGGGGGAGCGGCAGGGTGCACGCCTGGGATCTGCACGAGCATCGGGTGGAGCTGCTGCGGGCTATGGCCACACGGCTCCATTTGGACAATGTGCGACCGGCTCAGCGGGATGCCGCTATCTTTCGCCAGGAGATGGAAGGCGCCATCGACGCGGTGCTGGTGGACGCTCCCTGCTCCGGCCTGGGTGTGATCACCGGCAAGCCGGATATCAAGTACCGGCAGTCCGCCGAGGCTCTGGCGTCGCTTATCGAAACCCAGGCTCAAATTTTGGATGCATGCTGCCGCTACGTAAAGCCGGGCGGGGCGCTGGTGTATGCCACCTGCTCCATATTGCCCGAAGAAAACGGCAATCAAATCGACGCCTTTTTGGCCCGGCATCCGGAGTTTGCGCCCCAAGGATTGGCGGAGCATCTGCCCGGGCGCTTCCGGGATCGTATTGTGGACAACCGACTGCAACTGCTGGCCCATCAAGATGGGATGGACGGGTTTTTTATTGCCCGTATGGTGCGTGTATGATCGGCGCTTTAGAGTTGCACGGCCAAACCCTGGCTGAGTTAGAGGCGTTGGTGGCGGAGTGGGGGTATCCCTCCTTCCGGGCCAAGCAGCTGTTTGCCTGGTTGCATCGGGGCGCGGCGTTTGAGGCCATGCACACATTACCCGCAGGATTGCGGGAGCGCCTGCAAGCCCAGGCCACCGACCGGCCCGCGGAGGTGCTCGAAACACGCCGGTCTGCTTTGGACGGTACGATCAAGTTGCTGTATCGCCTAAGGGATAACCATGTGGTTGAAGGCGTGCTGATGCGTTATCGCCACGGGGTTACATTGTGCCTCTCCACACAGGTGGGTTGTGCCATGGGCTGTGCCTTTTGTGCCTCTACGTTAGATGGAAAAGCCAGGGATTTGACTGCCGCCGAGATGATCGGCCAGGTGTTATGTGCCAATACCGTGCTGGAGTCCGGCGAGGCCGTACACAACGTGGTGCTCATGGGCAGCGGCGAACCTTTGGAAAATTACGGCCACACCGTAAACTTTTTGCGTCTTTTGCGAGAGCCCGATGGGTTAAACATCGGCCTGCGCCACGTGTCCCTCTCCACCTGCGGGTTGGTTCCGCAAATGACGCGCCTGGCGGAAGAGGGGCTGCCCGTGACCCTGAGCGTGTCGCTCCACGCTCCCAACGATACCATCCGCCAAACCATCATGCCGGTGGCCCGCGCCTATCCCATGAACGATTTGATAGACGCTTGCCGTTATTATGTAAGCAAAACAGGCCGCCGCGTGGTGTTTGAATACGCGCTGATGCGAGGCATCAACGAAAAGCCGGAGCACGCACGGGAGCTGGCGGGTTGGCTGCGAGGCCTGCAATGCCACGTGAACCTGATTCCCCTAAACATCGTGGAGGGCCGTGACTTTTATGCCGCCGGGCCCCAGGAGATTCGGGCATTCCAGGCCCAATTGGAGCAATTGCACATCTCGGTGACTCAACGCAGGGAGATGGGGGCTGACATTCAGGGAGCCTGCGGCCAGTTGCGGCGGGCATTTATATCCGGAAAGACCAAGGAGGGATAAGAAGGATGCGCTGCGCGTTGCGAACCCATGTGGGCAAGGTGCGCCAAATCAATGAGGATTCGGCGCTTATGCTGCTGCTGCCTGCCGCGTTTGGGGTGGCGGATGGCATGGGCGGCCACAAGGCGGGCGACGTGGCCAGCGCCCTGGCAGTCGAATCCATCAAAAAGCGGCTTCTTGGCAGAAAACCCCATGCTGTCTTGCTGCAAAGCGCCATGCAAGAAACCAACATCGTATTATTACAGCGCGCCAAGGAAGATCCCAAGTGCCAGGGCATGGGTACGACATTTACCTTGCTGTGTGACATGGGGAGCTCGGCCCTCATCGCCCACGTGGGAGACAGCCGCTGCTATCGTTATCGGGATGATGTGCTTTTCCAGTGCACCCAGGATCATTCCATGGTAGGGGAGATGACGCGCTTGGGTGTGCTCACCCCCGAGGAAGCCCAGGCCCATCCTTATCGTAACGTGGTAACCCGTGCCTTGGGCACGGCGGGCCATGTAGAGGTAGACGTAGTAGAAGTAGACAGCAAACCCGGCGACCGCTTTCTGCTGTGCACCGATGGCCTATGCGGTATGGTGTCCGACGAGGAAATCGCCGAAAAACTCCGCCACGAGAACATCGAAACTGCCGCCGATGCCCTGCTGGCCGCCGCGCTGGATGCCGGGGGAACCGACAATATTACCTTCCTGCTCCTTGAGCACAAAGGGGAGGTGGAAGCATGATCGGCACAACCCTTGCCCGGCGTTACGAGATCGAAAAGGTGATCGGCAGCGGGGGGATGGCGGTGGTGTATCGCGCTCACGACCGGCGGACCCAGCGCCCCGTGGCCGTAAAGGTACTTCGAGAGGAATACATCAACGATCAGGAATTCCTGCGCCGTTTTGACCGGGAGGCCATCGCTTGCGCCAAGATGCGCCATCCCAATATCGTAAACCTAATCGATATCGGCGAGGAGGGCGACACCCGGTTCCTGGTGATGGAATACGTGGAAGGCAGCACCCTAAAAGAAGTGATCCAGGAGCAGGGGCAGATCCCCCCCGATCGGGCCGTGCTCATTGCGCTGCAAGCTCTTTCCGCCCTGCGGCATGCCCATCAAAAGCACATTGTCCACCGGGATATCAAGCCGCAAAACATACTGATCGACGTACACGGCGACGTAAAAATCACTGACTTTGGCATCGCACGGATGACCGACGCTGCCACCGCCACCCTAGGCGACGGCAATGTGATGGGTTCGGTGCATTACTTCTCGCCCGAGCAGGCAAAGGGCCGCCAGGTTACTACCGCCAGCGATCTGTACTCCTTGGGTGTGGTGTTGTACGAGATGCTGGCCGGGCGCGTGCCCTTTGACGGGGATACCCCGGTGGCAGTGGCCATGCAGCACATCAACGATTTGCCCAAGCCGGTATCCACCCACGCGCCCCAGGCGTCCCCCGCCATCGAAGAGGTGCTGGCCAAGGCCATGTGCAAGGACATTCCCCAGCGTTACCATGGCGCCGAGCAGATGTTTATGGATTTAAGGAGGGCCCTGCGCCAGCCCACGGGCGGGTTTGTAAAGATGCGCCCCGCCCCAACCCCTTTGGAGGCCCAGCGCACCCAGCCCGCGGCGATCCGGCGGACGCGGAACAGGTGGCGGGGCAGGATGCTTTTTGTCCTCACCTTGTTATTATGCGCCGGGGTGATCGGCGCCATCGCCACCATGGGATACCGCCTGTGGGTGCAGCTTACCGATTATACCACCATACCCGATGTGGTAGGTTTTGAAGAGACGCTGGCCCTGGGCGCATTGCGTAGAGCCGATCTGGAAGCGGCCATCGAACGTGAGCGCAGCGACAGGGTTCTTGCCGGTTTTGTGATCCACCAGGAGCCGGCTGAAGGTGGGATGCTCAGGCGGGGCGAGGAGGTGCTGCTGCGCATTAGCCTAGGCTCAGGCAAGGTACAGGTGCCGAGCTTGGTGGGCCTGGCTCAGGAATTAGCTGAGCAAGAGCTGTCTGAACTTGGCCTGGTTTTAAACGTTGTAGAGATCGAGTTATCCGTAAACCCTGTGGGCCAGGTGACCCGGCAGGAAATCCCCCCCGGCGCCGAAGTGGAAGGCAGGGCAGTTGTTGATGTATTCGTGAGCGGCGGCCTGGTGGTGGTGCCCGATGTGCTAAGCCAGCCTTTTTCGACGGCGGAGGAAACCCTAAACGAACTGGGGTTACTGGTGGGTGACGTTGGCTCTGTGGAGGTAGACAATGCTCGCCAGGATACCCTGGTGCTAACCCAGGATCCAAAGATGGGCGAGGCCGTATTTCCGGGAGCCGAGATCAAGCTAAGCGTAGGCCGGTTTGATGCCCGCCCCTTCCGCCAGAGCCTCTCCCTGCGGGTGATCATTCCCGAGGGCGGCGCACGGGTACGCGTAACCCTGCTGGAGCCCGACGGCAGGGAGACCGAGCAGTACGCGGCCATGCACACCTTGGCTGGCGCCACCCAAATTCCCGTGGAGCTGCGCAGCACCCTGGGCAGGGAAATGACGTACCGGGTGTATATAGACAATACTTTAGTAGAGGAAAATTTGATTGACTTTGAATAGTGTAGCGCAAATCGAAGCCATCGTATTGCATGGTGTTGGCGGGCTGTACACCGTGTTCTGCCCGGTGGACGGTACGGAATACGTGCTGCGCGCCCGTGGTGTGTTCCGCCGGGAGAAGCGTTCGCCCCTGGTGGGCGACCGGGTGTTGTGCACGCCGGGCATTGGCGAGGCCCACGGTTGGATCGACGATATCCTGCCTCGCTCTAGCGAATGCCTGCGCCCCCCCGTGGCCAATGTGGAGGTGATGGCGTTGGTTGTGGCCCCCACACCGCCGCCGGATCTGTTGCTGGTAGACCGGCTACTGGTATGGGCGCGCCGGGCTGGCATTGAGCCGCTGTTATGCGCAAACAAGGCCGACGTAGACGGGGATTTGGTGGAAGCGTTATGTGCCCAGTACCAAGCTTCCGGCGTGGAGGCTATGGTGATTAGCGCGGTAACCGGCCTGGGCCTGGAGGCGTTGCGCGGGCGGCTGGCTAGGCGGGTGAGCTGCTTCGCGGGCCAATCCGCAGTGGGAAAAAGCTCGCTGCTCAACGCGCTGTACGGACTGGAGCTGCCCACCGGCGGGCTCAGCCGACGCATCGAGCGGGGCAGGCACACCACCCGTCACGCCCGGCTCCTGCGCTGTGGAGACGCCCTGGTGGTGGACACTCCCGGCTTTAGCCTGCTGGAGTTGTGGGCTGCTCTCCCTCCCGAGGAGCTTTGCTATTACTATCCGGAGTTTGATGCCTTTGCCCCTAATTGCCGCTTTCAGCCTTGCTTGCATGACCGGGAGCCGGGCTGCGCGGTGCGTAAAGAGATTCATCCCGAGCGGCTGGAACGCTACCGTGTATTGCTAAATGAAGTGCGTGAGCAATGGAGGGGACGGTATGATTAAGGTTTCGGCATCGTTGCTGGCTGCCGATCCGCTGCGGCTCGGCGAGGCCTTGGCTCGCGTGGAGGCGGCTGGGGCCGATTGGCTCCACGTGGACGTGATGGACGGACATTTTGTGCCCAACTTACGCTTTGGCGCCGACGAAGTAGTGGCGCTGCGTGGCGCTACCTCCCTGCCCCTGGACGTGCACCTAATGCTGGACAATCCGGAGCGGCATGCCGAGGCCTTTGTGCGGGCCGGGGCGGATTGGCTCACCATCCACCAAGAGATCAAAGCCGATGTACCGGGCTTGCTTAGGCAAATCCGCGCCTTGGGTGCACATCCCGGCATCAGCATAAAGCCATCAACACCAGCCGAGGTGCTGGAACCGCTGCTGCCCCTGGCGGATCTGGTGCTGGTGATGACGGTGGAGCCGGGCTTCGGCGGGCAAAGGCTGATCCCATCCACCCTGGAGAAAGTGTCGTGCCTGGCTGGGATGCTTCAGGATATCGGCTCAAATGCGCACCTGCAGGTGGACGGGGGCATCGACACGTTTACATTCCGTGAGGCAGTGCAGGCTGGGGCCGACGTATTGGTGATGGGCAGCGCACTGCTGGGCGCGGACGATCCTGTGGCCGTAATGCGCCACGTGCGTACGAATAATTCATGCACATAATTCCATTACCCCGCGTAGAATAGAGCAGCGGGGTGATTGGCATGTTTGGTCGCGAACGAAATTGCGCGCCCGTATCCACAACAAAGCCCATCAAAAAGGCGTGGAGGGGGACGAGTAACCTGTGGCTTGTGGGCGTGGGTTCGATCGCCATTGGTTTGCTGCTGGTATTTGTAGCGGTGCCTTTTTGGCTGTGGGCGGTGCTGATCGGGATTGTCTTGATCCTTGTGGGCTTCTTTTTGATCCTTGGAGATTAAAAAAGAAAGGGGAGTTTCTCATGAGCGTCCGGATGGTGTGTTTGCGCGCTCCTCGCTTTTTGCGCGGTATTTTGCGTCTGTTTGTGCCCAAGAATACTTAGTTTTTGTAACAACAAAAAAACCGGGCGGTCGCTCGGTTTTTCGTTTGCCTTATTTGTGATTGCTACGCACGCTGCACCTTTCCGCCGCGCAGGCAACGCGTGCACACCTTTAGGCTGCGGGGGCTTCCTTCCACCAATACGCGAACGCGCTGGGTGTTGGGCTTCCACACGCGGCGCGTTTTGCGCTGGGAGTGGCTCACGGCGTTGCCGGACATGGTACCCTTGTTGCAAACCTCACAGGACCTGCTCATAGACGCTACACCTCCTTCGGGAGTGGATATACAATCAAAGCTGATATAGTATATCAGTAGGCGGGGGAAATGGCAAGCTTTTTTTGCAGGCGCGATATCCAAATATTTACACGGCAGTTCTATTTGCAAAATCAACTTCGTATTTCCACACGCCGTATTTTTGCTCGTTGTCAATGATCGTTCCGCTCGTAAGGGTGATACGCAAAACGATGGAATTTGGGCTGTCTTCGCCGGCATGGTCATCGTACCATGCAAAGACTTTTTTCATTGTCGCTCGGATTTCCGCATTTTTTTCGTCCTTAACCCAACCGAGGTTTTCCGCCGTGCCATGGGCAACGAACCAATCTACCCCGCCAATGGCAACGTCGTTGTTCTTTTCAATTTCCAGCATTTTGGTTTTGTCTGCGCCCGTTGAGATATAAAACACACCGTTTTCATAGTAGGCGTCCACCATACGGACAGCAGGGCGGGGATTGCCCGCGGCGTTTGGGGCCAACGCTATGGTGGCAAGTGCGATCAGGTTATCTTTATTGCCGTTCCCGCAGCGCTCTTCCATGAGTTTCATGGCGTTTTCGTATTTGCTCATGTTGGTTCCTCCGATGATGTTTTTTAGGATCAATCCCAATTTATATCCGCATCACTAACGGTTTCGCCACGCCGGAATTCATCCATTGCGGCTGCGTGAGCGGCAATCTCATCAGGTAGCGGATCATCTTCAGGTATAAAGCGAATCATGACGTTGTAAAGAGTATCCAGTCCCACTTCGTCTACAATGTCCACGAGGGTATGAAGCTGTTGCCTGGTTGCGTTCACAGTTATACCTCCTTGTATGCGTCTCCACGCGGGAGAACATCCTCAACAACAATAGCATTTGCTATCATCGTGAACAATACCCGCCAACTCCCTATGCGTAGACGGTATAGATTGGTATAGCCCTTCAAGCGCTTGACGTCTCCATCAGGAAGTTTGTTTATAGCTTTCCTAATTCGTTGCTTTGTTAGGCTATCCAACCGCTCCAGGGCCTTGGCAGCTTGTTTGCAATAAGAAATGTTCATCCTGCCTCGCCCCCTTAATGATATCATAGCATAGGCATGGCTGCATAGCAACGAAAACTGCTGCATGTTTCCATGCCTGCGCAATCGCTCCGAAATGGATCAACAAAACTCTCAACTCACGGTGAAACTAAGCAATAAATCAAGCAAATTAAAGCCCAAACCAACTCCCATTCGAATGCGTATTGCGCGCCGGGGAAGAATCCTGTATACTAGGCAAAGGGCGATGCACGGATCGTCAGGCTTGCCTTGCGAGGAGGAGATAGCATGGAGTGCAAAATACGCAATGAGATCGGCACCATTTCCATCACGGAAGAAGTGCTGCTAAAGGTAGCGGGATATGCTGCCCTGGAGTGTTATGGCATCGTGGCCATGTCTTCAAAGCGCGCGAAAGACGGCTTTGTGGAGTGGCTCGGCCGCGAGGCGCTTACCAAGGGTGTGCAGTTGCGCATGAGCGAGGACATCATCGATGTCGATCTGTTCATCATCGTGGAATACGGCATTTCCATTGCCGCGGTGTGCAGCAACATCAACGAAACGGTGCGTTACAAAATGGAGAGCATGACGGGCGTGCGGGTGCGCCACGTCAACATCACCGTAGAGGGCATTCGGATTTGAAGCCCTCTTTTTGCGCATCGGGCCGGTGCGCCACATCGCAGCGAATTGGAGGCGTAGCATTTTGCCACACGCAAAGATAGATGGTTTGGTATTCAAAGAGATGGTGATCGCGGGGGCGGCCCTGCTGGAGCGGAACCGTGAGCTGATCGACGCGCTCAACGTGTTCCCGGTGCCCGACGGAGACACCGGAACCAACATGTCCCTCACCATGAAGTCCACGGTAAAAGAGATCGCCGGCAGCGACCAGGCCTCGGTTGCCCGGGTGGCCGAAGCCGTGGCCAAGGGGGCGCTCAAGGGAGCCCGGGGCAACTCCGGCGTGATCCTATCGCAGATATTCCGAGGATTTGCCCGTGGCCTGGAGGGCATCGACGTGCTGACCCCCGAGGCCTTTGCCCAGGCCCTGAAAGTGGGCGCGGAGACTGCCTACAAAGCCATGATGAAACCCAAGGAGGGCACGATCCTAACCGTGGCCCGGGTGATCGCCGAGGATGCGATCCGCCAGGCCCGGAAGGATCCCGATGATATGCTGGCCATGCTGGACGAGGTGTTGCGCAGTGGCGAGGCTATCCTCATCCGAACGCCGGAGATGCTGCCCGCCCTAAAACAAGCCGGTGTGGTGGATGCGGGCGGACAGGGCCTGCTTACGATCTATGCCGGATACCGGGCCATTTTGCGGGGCGAACGCATCGAGGATGCCGCCATCGAGGCCGCCGCCAGTTCTCCCTTTGCTTTTGAGGATGATCACGACTCCCTGGGCGAGATTGAATTTGCGTATTGTACGGAATTTTTGATCGAAAGCATGCAATCCACCATTACCGACAACGACATCGGCACCTTCCGCCGTCGCTTGGCCCGCATCGGCGACTGCGTGGTGGTGGTGGGGGACTTCTCCCTGGTAAAGGTGCATGTACATACCAACGACCCCGGCAAGGTGCTCCAATACGGGGTGGCCATGGGTGAGCTCACCGGCATTAAGATCGAGAACATGCTGGAGCAGCGGCGTGAGCGCCTGGCTATGCAAGGCAACGGGGCCCATGCCGATCAGTCCGATCAACCCGTGGCCGACTATGGCATGGTGGCCGTGTCGGTGGGCGAGGGG